>JBCDJA010000017.1:0-14310 GCA_038748465.1 Pseudomonadota bacterium | reverse complement strand
TTCATCACGGCAGACCGCAAGGCGACCCAAGTCGCAAGCGCCGTTGGGGACCTCGCCTCCCAGTCGGTTGAACTCACCAACGATGACATCACGGACATTTTCGATGCGGCGGAAGTTCTAGTCCGCCCCTTCGATTCCTCGACCCTCACGGTGATCGTCAGCTCAATCGAGCGGGACGGCAATCAATTCCGCGTGCTGTGGAGCGAGGCGCTAAACACCGCATCGCGCGGCGTGGGATCGACCGTCGCACTCCCCGATGAGGACCTTATCCCGGCGGGCACAGGGCAAACGATCATCTTGTCCGAGGTGCAATACGTGCACAACTCGCCGCTTGGCAACATGTTCACGGACGGTTTGTCGGTGACCGACACGTTTTACCTGCGCCCGCGCCGCACATTGAGCGTGGCGAGAGTGCCCTAAAGATTATTGAGACGGGGCTCGGTTGAGCGTTTCCGGGCCGTTGCCACGATGGGCCCAGCGACGAGCGCGTGACAAGCGCCCGATAGTTTGAGCGAGCTCTACGGTGTGAGCGAGTTCTGCGAGAGTGTGCCCGGTAGCCGTGCTTACTCGCCCCGCCGCGCCTTATGCAGCGCCTATTTGAAGATAAATTGGATCGCTGTCGGGCCCAAAATCACCACAAAGAGCACCGGCAGAAAGAACGTAATCATCGGTACGGTCAATTGGGCCGGCAGCGCCGCGGCTTTCTTCTCTGCAGCATTCATCCGCATCTGACGATTTTCTTCCGACATAATGCGCAAGGCTTGCCCGACCGGCGAGCCATACTTCTCTGCTTGCACAAGGGACGTACACACGGCTTTAACGCCGGGATGGCCCGTCCGCATGGCAAGGTTCTCATAGGCCGTCCGCCGATCCTGCAGGTAGGATAGTTCAGCCGTTGTCAACGCCATTTCTTCGGCCAGCTCAACCGATTGGGTCCCAACCTCGTGAGCCACCTTGTTGAAGGCCGCCTCAATGGACATGCCGCTCTCGACACAGATCAACAGGAGATCAAGCGCATCCGGAAACGCCTTCATGATCGATTGACGTCGCTTCTGGATGATGTTCTGCACAAGTAGGCTTGGCAGGAAAAACCCGATAAACGCGGCGACCAGCACAACGACCGACCGAACGCCGGGGGGCTGGCCCACATCGTTCACGAAGAAGAGATAAAACGCCGCGCCCCCCATAAAGACGATGGGCAGCGTGAAACGAAAAAACAAAAAGCTGATCAGCGGCTTTTGTCCGCGCAACCCCGCCTGGGCAAGCTTGTTGCGCAGCTCTTCCGACTCGGCCATCCGCTCCAAATTAAACTTGTACAAAAACTCCCGCATGAAGGCAGCCGGTGTGGACCGCAACTGCTTCTTGGCGTTGGTCTTGGCAAGTGTTTCACGTTGCCGGCGGCGCAGCTCCTCACGGCGGTTGGCGACCGATTTCAGGCGGCTGCCGAGCCGGTCTTGCTGCAGATAGGGCAATGCCACGGTCATGATTGTCGCAAAGGTGGCGACAGCGACAAGAATGGCGATGATCCCTTCCGGGTTATAGACGAAATCGACAAAGCCCATAATCCGCCCTCAGATCTTAAAGTTGATCATTTGACGCATGACCAAGATCCCGAGCGACATCCACACCGCCGAGGCAATCAACATAATATGGCCGATTTTATGCGTGAACAGAAGTTCTATATATTCCGATGAAATCATATAAAGGCCGAAACCCACCAAGAACGGCAGTGAGCCGATAATCAAAGCGCCGGCCTTAGCCTCGGCAGACATCGCCTGAACCTTTGCGCGCAATTGCTTGCGTGCCCTCAAGACTTTGGACAAATTTGCAAGCGCCTCAGACAAATTGCCCCCGGTCTTGGCTTGGATGGTCAAGACAATGGCAAAAAAGTTCACCTCAGGCGTTGGCATCCGCTCAAACATCCGATCGAGGCATTGTTCCATATCCATGCCGACAAATTGCCCTTCGACGATCAATCGAAACTCATCGCAAACGGGCTTCGGGGATTCATTGGCAATAATCTGCATACATTCATTGACTGGCAGGCCGGACCGCACCCCGCGCACAATGACGTCAAGCGTATTGGCAAATTCGGCGGTGAATTTTTTTTGTCGCCGCGTGCGCATCATGCCGATGATCCAACGCGGCAATCCCACGGCAGCCACAAACCCAACCAACACGGCAATGAAAGGCTGCTGACCGGCGGCCAAGGTGGCGCTGGTGGCAGCAAAACCGGTGCCTGCAGAGACCATCCAAAAGGTCTTTACTTCCCAATCAAGGCCTGCTTGCTCGATCAGCATTCGGAGCGTCACGACCTTCTTTTTCTTTTTGAGCGAGGCTTTTTGTTTTTCCTCGATCTCCTTCAGGGTTTCCATGACGGCTTTGCGCCGTTGGCTTGCCATATCTTGCGCCGGGTTGCGACCACGAGATTTCGAGACACCGGAGACCGATTGGAGCCGTTGTTTGGCAGACTTCTCCCGCTCGATTGCCGGGGAAAAGACGGCAATCGCAATCGCGAGAACCGTCGCGGCGCTAAGAACGGCAATGAGGGAGATGACGAGGACCGGCGACATGGGCCCTCCTATTCCACAGGGTCGTATTGGGCGGCGTCGAGCGCCTCGGCCAATTCCCGGTCACGCCCATAATAGCGCGCCCTGTCCCAGAAGGAGGGGCGGGAAATGCCGGTTGACCGGTGCCGACCCTTGATCTTGCCGCCGGCGTCTTCCCCTTCGATGTCGAAGATGAAGAGATCTTGGGTGATGATCACATCCCCTTCCATCCCGATCACCTCGGTGATGTGGGTGATGCGGCGGGTGCCATCGCGCAGGCGCGCCGCCTGAATGATCACGTCGATGGAGCCGGCAATCATCTCACGGATGGTTCGCGAGGGCAGATTAAACCCCCCCATGGTGATCATGCTTTCAATCCGCGATAGGGCCTCGCGCGGCGAGTTGGCGTGGAGCGTACCCATGGAGCCGTCGTGGCCGGTGTTCATCGCCTGCAGCAAATCGAAAGCTTCAGGTCCGCGCACCTCCCCGACGATGATCCGCTCAGGGCGCATCCGCAGACAGTTACGCACCAATTCGCGCATGGTCACTTGCCCCGAGCCTTCAAGATTGGGCGGGCGGGTCTCAAGCCGCACCACATGGGGCTGTTGTAGTTGCAGTTCCGCCGCGTCCTCGCACGTGATGACCCGCTCATCTTCTTCGATGAAAGCCGTCATGCAATTAAGCAAGGTTGTCTTGCCCGAGCCCGTACCGCCCGAGATCACCACATTGACCCGGCTTGCGCCGATGATGCCCAGCACGGCTGCGCCTTCAGGCGAGATCGAATTAAAGTCGACAAGGTTGCGGAGGGTGAGCTTGTCCTTTTTGAACTTCCGGATGGTGAGCGCCGGTCCGTCGATGGAAAGCGGCGGCACGATGACGTTCACCCGGCTACCATCTTGCAACCGCGCATCGCAAATGGGACTTGATTCATCTACACGCCGGCCGATCTGACTGACAATCCGCTGACAGATATTCATGAGCTGCGCGTTATCGCGGAAGCGAATGTTCGTCAGCTGAATTTTACCATCGACTTCGATATAGACCTTGCCGGCTCCATTGACCATGATGTCGGCAATATCATCGCGTTTCAGCAGGGGCTCCAGCGGGCCGAAGCCCAACACGTCGTTACAGATGTCCTGTAACAACGCTTCCTGTTCTGTAATGCTCATCACCAAATTCTTGATGGCGATGATTTCCTGCACGATATCGCGGATCTCTTCGCGTGCCGTTTCCGTATCGAGCTGGGCAAGCTGGCTCAGATCGATCGTATCGATCAAGGCACTGAAGATCGATGTTTTGGTTTGGTAATATTCATCGGACCGCTCTTGGATGACAAACTCATCCTCAGCAGACGATGCTTTGGCAGGTGGCTCAGCGGGTTTGGGCTTTGGACGCTGGCTCTTTTGCGGCGCCGGTTTACCGCGCGGCTGTGCCGGCTTCGGCGGTGCCGCCGGCCGCTGGGGCGCGGGCGCCTGCTTCGCCTTTTCCGGCGCTGCGGGTTTGGGGCGCGCCTCTTCGACGACGGGCGAGCCAGGTGTGCGTTTGCCGAACATGGACTGCGATTACTTCCGTTTCAGGAGTGATTTGAACATGTCGACGACGTTCGATTTTTCGCTTTCCTGCGCGTCCCGGGACGAGAGGGATTGTGCAAGATGTTTCAAGCCGGCCGAGGCCCGCGCATCGGGCTTGAGCTGAGACAGCATTTGCCCATTATTGGCGGCAGCGCCGAAGAGTTGCGGGTCAAAGGGCAGCACCAGCGCGGGCTCCAAGCCAACCGCCTCGCCAAAGTCCTTCACCGGAATTTCCGGACGCTTTGGAATGCCGACCTGGTTGATGACGAGTTTGGGATCGGCATCGTTGGGGCGGGCTGCCTTCAACAAATCGACCATGTTTTTGGTGTTGCGCAGACTTGCAAGATCGGGCGTTGCCGTGATCACGATTTCTTCTGAGAACGACAGAATGCGCCGCGACCACATTTCCCAACTGCTTGGCAAATCGACGATCACAACCGGGACACTCGCCCGAACCACATCGATGACGGCCTCATAGGATTCCGCATCGATATCGAAGGTGCGTTCCAGACTTCCGGGTGCTGCAAAAAGACTAAGGCGGTCAGAGCAGCGCAGCAACAAGCGCTCCAACAGCTGATCATCGAGGCGCTCGGGGGTTGTGAGCGCATCGGCAACGCCTTGTTGCGGCTCTTGGTTGAAGTCAAGCCCCGTCGTGCCGAAGTGCAAATCGAAATCGACGAGGGTCACGTCTTCGAACAAATCTTCGGCAATGATCCACGCGATGTTGTGCGCCAGCACACTCGATCCCGTGCCCCCCTTCGAGCCCATAAACGAAATGCACCGGCCGATTGGCGGCGCTTCCGGATCGATGTAAAGCGCAGAAATGGTGTCGATGACCTGAGGCACCGATAGCGGCGGCACCAAATATTCGCTCACCCCGTTGCGCATCAGCGCACGATAGAGCATCACATCGTTAATCCGCCCAATGAGGACAACTTTAGTGCCCGGATCGCAAACCTGGGCAAGCTCCTCAAGGCGGGCAAACACATCCCCCGCATCGAGCGGCATTTCAATGAAGATCAGATTGGGTGTGGGCGTATCGCGGAAATACTCGATTGCCCCTTTCATGCCGCCCATATGCACGGTGACATGCGCCTTAGCAAGACGGCGATCCTCAGCGGCTTTTTGGATAATCACGCCGTTTTTGGGATCATCGCAGAAGGCTTGAATGCTGATCCGCGGCACCGGACGATCGGTGGTAATTTGGCTCGCCAGCGCCTCGTCCGGCAACTCGTAATGGGCCTGCTCGGGATTGTAGAACGGTTGCTCCGAGATCTCCACATCGATCGCCGCTGCCGTACTGTGGGGTTGACCAGCGCCCTGGAAGCGCGTCAACCCTGCCGGCGCATCGCCCGCAACCGGCCCTTGAGGATGCAATTCTGCCGCGTCAGGAGCGTCATGCTCCTCTGCCGATGCCTCGCGTTCTGTAAGGGGATTGAGATCCGGATCGTCAAAACGCGCTTCTTCTTCAAGCAGGCGTTCGGCCTCATCCTCATCCATGCTACCGAGATCATCGGCCTCAAGAATATCGGAGAAGAAATCTTGAGATTGGGTCTCTTCTTGCGCAGATTTTTTCGATCGGCGCAAGAGACGCGGTGGCTCCGCGTCAAAGCTTTCTTGTGCGGGTGTGGGCTCGGTCGGTGCCTCTAACGAAACGCTGTCATCGGCCCAGTCTTCTTGATCATAGGTGTCTTCACTTGCCTCAACCGGGTCTAACGCCGACGGCGATGCGTCAAAGGCCACCGTTTCGTCGGTAAAGTCCGCCTGCGAATAAGGTTCGGCAAACGCGTCGCTTGCCTCGCCCTCATAGGGCGCCTCGGCCCCGGCCCAAACCTCCTCACCGTCCTCACCCGGGACTGGCTGGTGATCGAGTTCGGCACCGTCGGCAAAGCCGATCTCCGCCTCTGCGATCACGTTGTCCCCCAGCTCTTCCTCAAAGACGGGCGCCATGGCCGATGCCTCTGCGTCTGCCCCGCCGTCACTGCCTTCGGGAAGCGGAGTGGACCACAGCGTGCTGTAATGGTGGGGATCTTCCTCATCGGCGCCATCGGCATGGTCCGCCGTCTCGGCCATATCCACCGGATCGAACGCATCGACCGGGTCGACCGGATTTTCCAGATCAGCCTGATCGGGCGCGACGACCGAGCCCTCGTGGGCTCCCGTCTCAAGGTCCTCTGCAAGCTCGTCCATAAACGAGCGCTCGGGGGCGCCCGCCTCTTGGCCGGCTGCCGGCGCCTCGGGATTGGAGGTCACGCCCTCAAAGGCGTCGGGCGTAAAATCAAAATCCTCATCCTCGGCGTGCGAAGCCTCCTCGTCTGCTCGGTCTAGAGCAAGATCGAGGTCCGCCAATGAGGCCCATTCCTCCGAATCGAGTGCCTCACCGTCCTCCTCGTCGTCCCAATCTTCTTCGACGACGAAGAATTCATCCTCGGCCATCTCCTGATAGCCCCGATTGGGCTCAGGGGTCAGACCGCTTGTGAGGTCATCAGACTGAAGTCTGTTTTTCGATATTTTGCTCATTCGAACACGTCGCTCGCTTTGACGGTTTCCTCATCCGTACGGACTTTGGTATTCGTGATTTCACCTTCACGATACTGATCAAGCACCTTGGTACGGCGTGCAATATCGCCCGGCTGCTCGGCCCGGGGTTCGATCAAGTCCTTCGGATTGGCGATCATGGCTGCGACATTGGCTTGATAGGCGCAGCCAAAATTAGGCGTTGGTGTGTTGTTATAGGTTTGCGAAAACGAGCCGGTAAAGTTCCCACAGCCCGGCGTCGTGGCCGTAAACCGATTGAAGCTGACGATTACCGGGGGAGCCATGTTCTCCCCATCGCCGCGATAGGCCATGACGCGGATCGACCGATAGTCAACGCCCACCTCGTTCATCGCATTCGAGATCTCGGCTGCCGCGCCGATTGCAGAGGCGGCGTTGTTGGTGCCGGTTGGCGTGAGGATGTTGATCGTCCCCTCACCCAATTCGAGATAGGCATTAGCAAGGCGTTTCACCCGGTCGGATGCGTCCCGCGTAATCGTGAAGGACGTTGCCGGTGTGTCAATCTCTACCGAGACGACCCGCTCTGCGACCGAGATCGGATAAGCCTGGAACGGTGTAAGTGACGCCTCAGGCCCGTTCATAGCCTGCGGAAACGGCACACCGCCGCAGGCGGCCAAACCGACCGTAACGCAGGTCACAGCGACGAGACGTGGGGTGTTTTTTATCCGCATCAGGACCTCCTCAGTCCACGATATAGCCATAGGGGCCTTGGATCTCAGCTGGCAGGTCTTCAAGTGCTTCCCGGCCATAAACGGCGGACAGGCGACCGAAAAGGAGCGTTTCAAGATCGCTCGCGCTGGCAAACCCATCCGTCGGCGTTTCAAGCTCAGCAAGCCCCGTCGCCTTGACCATGTAAGGGGTGACGATCACCACAAGCTCGGTTTCGTTGTTCTCAAAATCGCGGCTACGGAACAATTGTCCGAGGATCGGCAGGTCTTTGACACCGGGAACCCCGTCAATGTTTTGTTTGATGGTTTCCTGAATGAGGCCGGCAATCATAATGCTGCCGCCAGAGGGCAGTTCGACCGTCGTTTCCGTACGGCGCACCCGAAGGCCGGGAATGGTGAGGCCCGGGGAGGTGATGACAGCCCCCGAGGTCGGATCGATGAAGGTAGAACTAGTGATCACAAAGCTGTCTTCGCTGGTGATCTCGCTCACCTCGGTCGAGATCCGAAGCGACACCCGCCCCTCGCCCAAGACGACGGGCGTGAAGGCAAGGCCCACACCGACCGGTTTGAACTCGAAGGTGATTTGCCCTTCTTCATCCTGACGGACCGGGAACGGGAACTCACCACCGGCAAGAAAGTTCGCCGACTCGCCGGAAATCGCGGTGAGGTTGGGCTCGGCCAGGATGCGCACAAGCCCGTTGCGTTCGAGCGCGCGGATTGTCGCCGAGGCAAAGTCCTCGCCATTGACCCACCCCGCACCAATGTTCGTGTCGCTCAGCTCACGGCCAACCAGGGAAAACGGGTTCCGTGTTGCGATATCAAGAAACGTCGTACCGTTTTGGATGACAGCATCGAGATCGACGCCCAATTGCTTGGCAGCGGTCCGTTGCATCTCAACGATCCGCACCCGCAACATCACCTGATCGCGCCCGCGTACCCCGACAAGCGAGATCACCTTTTCAGGCTCTTCGACGAACTGCTCGGCGATTGAACGGGCCTGATCAGCGGCGGCCGCGTTCGGCACCGTGCCGGTGAGAATCAGGGAATCGTTGACCGAGGCCACCTCAATCCGAGAGCCGGAGACCAGCGACTGGATCATATTTTCAACGCTCTTGACTTCCCGTTGCACCGAGATATCCAGGTTGAGGATTTGTTTGCCCGCCGCATCAAAGAAGAAGACCGAGGTTTCACCAACGCCCTTGCCCATAATGAAGGTGCGTTGCGGTGTGCGGACGACCGCGTCGACAATCTCAGGGTTGGTGACCAGGACATCGCGCGCGGCAACCGGCAATTCAATGATCGCCGACTTGTTAAGCGACAAGTCCAAATTCTCAGACACCAAGCCAGCCCCGGAATTACTAATCCGCACCAGCATCGTATTGTTCGGCGTTTTGCCGGATGTCGTCGTCAGCATCTGCGCTGCTGCCGGCGTCGCAAGACCGACCAACAAGCACAGGGCAAGCGCGACACGCAGGACTTCTTCCACACTTCTCATATCAGCGGCCCTCCGGGCCTGTAGCACGTGGCAGGACGATTTTTTTCTGTCCGTAGCGGGTTAATTCGACGGCACTTGAGTTGCCGCCGCCACCGTTGGAGATGTCCACAACGATGGATGGTTCATCGGAATAAGATTCCTCGTTACCCACCCAGCCGCGCAGCGACAGATTGATGGTTCCCATGGCTTGGGCGACCGCCAAGATTTCGGCATGGCGCGGGGGTAACTCGAGGGTGGCGGTGCGGCCGACAACGACCTGCTTCTCGTCTACTTCCTTAAAAACTTGATCGATCGCAAGGATACGGACATTGGACAGCACCGTATCGGAGCGGAAGGTTGGCCCTTCGCGGCCCTCGCTTACGCTTTCCACACGGCGGGTGACGATGACGTCCACTTTGTCGTTGGGCAGAATGAAGCCGCCGGCTGCCGTCTCCTCAGAGATTGGAACACTGATGGCGCGCATGCCGGGCTTAAGAAGCGCGGCCATAAAGCCTCGTTCCTCAGGGTCGATGATCTTGGAGGCGATCATGGGCTCCCCCTTATAGAGGGTCGAGCGCACAACCGCGGTGTCCAAACGCTCCTTGGCGTCGGGATCTGTATCGCGGGTAATAAAAAATCCGGCAACGGCCTCTTCCGGCCATTTGGTCCACGACAAATCGCCCGATTTCAGCTTTTCGCCGATGGGCACATCGCGCGTCAGGACCAGAACATCTTTTGTCGGAGCTTCAACGATCTCAACTGGTGCTGCTTCGACCGGGGGAGGCGTTGAGACGAGACCCTTGGCAAGAAAGGCAGCAATCGCTGCCGTCAGCAGCGCAACGCCGAGGATGGCAAGACGCATTCCGTTCATAAAGAACGCCCCCTTCTCTACCGATTGTCACGTCAAGCGGCACCAAGATGCCGCCCGTTTTCTCCAGCCAACAGACTAGGTGTAACGCTAAGGCGTTTCATCCGGCTGAAGACATTGACTCAGATACGCGACAGTCCGTAAAGGACAGGTTAAGGCGTTAACCAAGAAACCCATTTGAAAGAATCGTGAAAACCCGCAGATCCTGGTAGATAAGGATGCCTCCCAGTGCGAGGGCGATCCCATATGGCACACCGTTGTCAACGCTATGCAGGCGAACAATCCACGATTTTTCAGACATCCATCGCGGCAAGGTGATCGCGCGGAAGGCCATAAGAAAGCCTGTCAGCACGCCTCCAAAAATTGCAGCGAACAAGAGAAACGGAAAAAGGGCAGACCATCCGCACCACACCGCAATGCCCGCGATGAGTTTTGCATCCCCGCCCCCCACCAGGCCAACCGAGAACAAAACGATCCCGAGAACGAGCATCACCGCGCCCGCCGAGATGTGGTTCGCCATGAGCGATAGGTCCATGCCGGCAGCAAGCGCAATCATCGGAAAGGCGACGATGACCACGCCGCACACCCAATTGGGGATGGTCATGGTGGTGAGGTCGTAGATCGCCGCAATTAGAAGAAGCAGCGGAAAGACAAAAAGCAGGATCGTGCCGGCCATGGCGTGAACGCCCTCAATGACATGTAAAGAGGCGCGGAGCCTAGACCGCGGCGCGTTAAGGCGCCTTAAATGAACAAAGCCGCCACCGGCAGGGCCGGGGCGGCTTCGATCTGATCAGCCCTACGCGCGGCGTGCCGCGCGCCGGCTGCCCCAATCAGGGGCTACCGTTTGTGGCGAGATAAGCGCCGATCGCCGTGAACGTGGCCGAAATCTGCGGGCCAAGCGCGCTAGCGGCGGCGAAAACGAAAGTGGCAAGACCACCGGCGATCAGGCCATATTCAATGGCGGTCGCGCCGGACTCATCCTCGATAAAACGTGCGAATACTTTCCGCATGAGACTACTCCTTACTCCAACACAGCGAGGTGGGGACCGTTCCCCGGGTCTACAGACAGCTCCTTACGCGGTGTCCGTCTGTTGATGATCAGAGAGTACGGGCTATGAGTTAATTGGAGATTAAAATTCCTGAGCATGAGAAAAATTTCTGCTCGAAAGCAGATTATCTTTGAAAGACAAATTTAAGGTTAACAAAAAACGACTTTTTTCTTTCAAAGCACAAGCAGCGCCTCAGGATTTGTCTACAGGCTCTGAATTAAGACTCCCTTCATGGAAACGCCGATACCTTCTGCGCAACCTTCAGGACAAGGATTGTCAATCATGACGCGTCGCCTCCCGAACCTTTTCCGCCGCAAACCCCTGGTCGCCGCCTTTGCCTTTGCTGCGGCCCTTGCGATTATGGCAGCACCGGCCCAGGCGCGCGTTACCGTACCCCTTGACCAGACACGCCCCCTCGTCACCAACGAGCAGGTCGTCTCTGTGGTCTTAAGCAATCCAACCATCGCCGATGTATCGGTGCAAAGCCCGACCCAGCTTTTGATCCTGGGCAAGTCCTTTGGCAGAACCAACGTGCTCGGATTTAATGCTAAGAACGAGGCGATCTTGAACACCGAGATCTTCGTTGTTGGAGGGGCTTCGGGCGGCCAAGTCACGCTCTATCGGGGCGCGGCACCTGTCAGCTATACCTGCGCACCGGTTTGCGAGCGCACGCTTTCGCCGGGCGATGACGGGGAAAGCTTCAAAGGCTTGCTTGAGCAGATCCAAAATCGCGCGGCATTGTCCGCCTCAGCGGTGGCCGAGTAAGCCGCCCCCCTTACCCACTGAGCCTCCCCCGGTCAGGCTCTCCCGGTCAGCCTCGCCCTCTCCGCATGGGGCGATACGAGATCGGGCCGTCCAACCCACAGCTTGTTCATTTGCCGGGTCAAAACCCGCCCCCTTGTGCGGCCTGCCATCCGGTCGCGCGCCTCGTGATAGGCGGGCACATAGCGCACAAGCCCGGGCATAATCGGACGCAAACGTCGTGCACGTCCGAGGACGCGCTGGGCCAGATCAGCGTCATCTTCTGTCAGTACCAAGCCAAACTCCCGCCGGATTGCCGGTGGCAAAAGCGACACCGTCAAGGCTTTGTACCACCTTGGAAGCGCCTTGCCCGGCAGCGCAAGCCGCTCCAGGGGGCGCTCAAGGAGGAACGCGCCGATCGTCCGTGCCTCATCGGTTACGGCCAGGGCGCCCGGTGCTGTCATCTCGGCGCAATAAGCTTCAAAGGCAGGCCATGTCGGCGGCAGATCGCCGGCAGCGAGCCCAAAGAGAGCGGCAAACCGCTGGGTCTCGGTGTAATAGCTTTGTTTTTCCCCGGCCGTCAGATCACCGCGCACTTGCTCGACAATGAGAAGCGCGCTCTCCACGAGTGTCGCTAAAACCCAAGCCATCGCAGGCCGATGATTTGCCGTATACGTACCGCCCTCTCCCTCGCCTGCATCTTGGGGCAACGGGCCGCGAATACGCGCATGCACCCGGAAGAGGGCCCGCGCCTCTGCAAAGGCCTGGTCGCGCGAGCCAAAAACCATGCGAAAGACACGGATGAACGTGCCATGAAATCGGCCCAGGGGATTGGTGAGCGTCTGAGATTGCCGGGTAATCGCCGCAGCAACCCATGGGTGAGCCGTCTGGAGCAGCGCCGCCCGCCCGGCAGCTAGGAAGACCACAGCCTCTCGATTGATGTCCCATGTGGCCGAGCCAGGGCCAAACACACCGGCAACCGGATCGCGGATGTGCGCCTCAAGGGCGGCAAGCCCCGCTTCCAGCCCCTCTCTGTCCACGGTCGTTTCCATGACCAAAGGCTGGCGCGCCGCTAAGTCAATTGCAAGGCGAATGGCAGGGCTGGATCGGTGCGAGGAGATCGCCTGCGGCGATTATGGTTGGGCCGCCTGGACCTCGATAGAGGCCCCCCATCCGGTGTCTTCGGCAAGCCCCCCGGCAACCACCGCATCGGAGTTTGCGGTTACCTTTGTCGACCACGACGAGCCTGTGGTCGTCGGCGCGGGAGCTTGCGGGGCCTTGGCTGCGACAGGCTCGGCGGCCGGGCTCGCGTGTTTCATCCGTTCCGGAGCAATCGAGGTGGGCCCGCCAGTCCCAGTTTTTGCCGCCTGGAATTGGGGTTGTTCGGACGGCTTGGCTTGGACCGCAGGCTCGGGATTAGGGGTCGGCGCCATGGTCGCGCTCTTTGCCACAGTCTGCGCGGCAGGCACGACCTGCGCGGCGGGCGCAACCTGCGCGGCGGGCGCAACCTGCGCGGCGGGCGCCTCCGCAACGGGTGCTAAATCTTCCGCGGCGACCGCAACAGGGGCCGTCTTGACCGGGACGGTCACGGTTTCGGCCGGCTCAGGCTCGCTCACGGCGGCCGGCACGGCGGCAACGGGCGGCGGGGCGTCAACATCGATAACCGGTGTTTGCGCAACCGGAGGCGCGTCGCTGGGTCTGGTCACAACGGACACATCCCCGGGCCTGCCCCGCGATCTTAAATGGGAGATCATCGCCAGATTTTGATCGATCTGTTTTGACGACCCCTTAGCTTGGGCAAGACGGAGATATTCTTCAGCACCTTGAAGATCGCCACGCTGAGCGAGGGAGAGGGCCAGATTGTTCAAGATTTGCGGATTGTTCGGCGAGCGTTGCAGGGCCGCCTCATATTTCAAACGGGCCTGGTTGTAATCGCCGAGCAAATCATAGGCGATCCCCTGGGAAGAGAGGATGGTCCAATCGGTTGGGCGCAGGCTGTGCGCCAAGGCAAGGAACGATAACGCCTCCGAGGGGCGTCCCGCTTCTGTCAGGGTCTTGCCATAGGCGGCAAGCACAGACGGTTTGTTGGCGTGCATCTGGCTGGCGCGCGACAAGACGGCCAGGGCCTCTTTCTGGCTCCCGAGCCGATTGAGGCTCTCGGCATAATTCAGCGTTGCCTCGATGTTCAAGGGGTCGGCTTCATACCGGGCAGCCCAATAGGCACTGTCGGCAACCGCAACATTTTGTGCCGAGGCCTGGGGCAAGGCGCCGCCTGAGGGAGGCGTCGTTTGACCCAAGGTCGTCGGCCCGAGAGAGGGATCGGTAAGATCGGCCGGGGGTGTCGTTTGGCAAGCCGCTGCAACGAGGGTGGCAGAGGCCAGCAGGACAAAGCGAGAAAGACGCATGGTGAACCCATTGGCTAATGGTAGGGTCTTGGCGCGCACTGTGAGTGTGAAAATGCGAACAAAGCCTTAATTTCCCTTTGCGGAGCCGCCGTTGTCCGGAAGCGATTGTCCCAAGCTGGCATTCAAAATCTTAATCGAGGAATCCAACGAAGACGGAGCGCCCGCAGCGCGCCTTTTTGAAAATGCCGAGACAATCCTTTCAGCCGGCGATCCGGAAACGGCACAGGCGCACCTCAAGACGATCGATGCGTGGGT
This sequence comes from Pseudomonadota bacterium, assembly GCA_038748465.1. GTDB lineage: Bacteria > Pseudomonadota > Alphaproteobacteria > M2410 > M2410 > JBCDJA01. The sequence goes on along the minus strand of JBCDJA010000017.1, from coordinate 174 downwards.
GCAGGACGGCGGTTGGGCGGCCGGCCTCTTCGCCTACAGCCTCGGAGCGGCCTTGGAACCGCGGCTTACCCCGCTTCTAGCCTCCGGCGGCGACCGGACCCCGCTGATGACGGTGGGGCTGTTCGGCCCGCCGACCTGGCTTGACGGGCCGGCGCGCGCGGCGTTTTTGGGAGC
>JBCDJA010000016.1:0-14567 GCA_038748465.1 Pseudomonadota bacterium | reverse complement strand
GCCGGTTACGCAGCTCGCGTCGCATAATGGTTTGAATGCGCCCTATGTCTTGCGTCCCGGCCAACGGCTTCGCCTGCCGGGTGCGGCGACGGCAAGCGGGGCTTTTCCGCCCGACAATTCGATGAGCCACACCCTCGCAGGCGCCACCGCCCCGCCGCGCGCGAAGCCTGCCTATGACGGCGGGACGGGTGGTCCCTACACGCCCTTACCTACACGTAAAGCAACGTATACACCCGATGCGAGCGGCCAGACGACTGTCGGCCCAAGGGCCAAGCCCTCCGGCTTTATTTGGCCGGCGCGGGGCAAGGTTATCTCCCGCTTCGGATCTAAAGGGGGCGGGCTGAGAAATGACGGGATCAACATCGCGCTGAACGAAGGGGCGCCGATCTATTCGGCTGGCGACGGGGTGGTGCGATATACCGGGGCCCAGCTTAAGCAATTCGGCAATCTGATTTTGATTGAGCATGCCGGCGGGTGGATCTCCGCCTATGCCCATAACAGCCGCATTCTGGTTTCCCGGGGCGAGCGTGTCGTGCAGGGTCAGCAGATCGCCAAAGCGGGCAAAACAGGGTCGGTCAAAACCGCGCAACTCCACTTCGAACTGCGCCACAATGGCGATCCGAAAGACCCGGCGCGGCTTTTAGGCGGGTCATAACCTCAGCGCCTAAAGAGGCTGGCCGAGGCGGCCCGCGAGATCCTGAATAAACTGATAAGCAACCCGGCCCGAGCGCGCCCCCCGCGTGGTTGCCCATTCGAGGGCTTCGGCTTTGAGCGTCCCCTCGTCAATTTGCAATTTAAAATGGCGCCGATACCCCTCCACCATGGCTAAATAATCGGTCTGGGAACAATGGTGAAACCCGATCCACAATCCGAAGCGATCCGATAGGGAAACTTTCTCCTCCACCGCTTCGCCGGGGTTAATCGCCGTCGATTGCTCGTTATCGATCATGTCCCGGGCCATCAAATGGCGCCGGTTTGACGTTGCGTAAAAGAGGACATTGGCCGGGCGCCCCTCAAGCCCACCCTCCAGGGCCGACTTCAGGGATTTGTAGGTCGTCTCATGGGTATCGAAGGACAGGTCGTCGCAAAGCACCACAAAGCGGCGATCCTGGACGCGCAGGTCGCGCAAAAGAGCGGGCAGATCGCCAATGTCCTCCCGGTGGATTTCCAGCAGCGCGAGAGCGCCTGCGCGTTCTTCAAGGATCGCCCGATGGACCGATTTCACAAGGGAGCTCTTGCCCATACCGCGCGCGCCCCACAAAAGCGCATTGTTGGCCGGCAACCCGTCCGCGAAGGCGCGGGTGTTGCGCGCCAGGCTCGTCTTTTGCGGCTCGATGCCCACAAGCAGGTCGAGGGGGAGGGCGTTCACCCGGTCGATGGGCAAGAGGCGCTTTGCCGGGGCGGACCACACAAAGGCATCGGCGGCTTTGAGGTCTGTCGCCGGCGGTGCGGGCGGCACGGCGCGGTCCAGCGCAGCGGCGAGGCGCTCTGCCGCGACGGCAAGGCGCTGCAGGGCGCGCGCGTCCTTTGCCCGTTTGGGCTGGGCATCTGGGTGTTTGGTCTCGGGGTGTTTGGCCATGGAGCGGCGCGGTATCACGGTCTGCCGGGCTGCGGCAAGCCCGCCGACGGTTTGGGGCCCGTGCCCCGTTTTCATTCGAGGATGGCTTGCTCTATAGTCCGCGCGCTCAAGGTCCCTCACCACCCCGTCGATGGGCGAGGGCCGACCCCGCTTCGCTCACGCGCCTTTGCCGCAGGCCCTTTTCGGCCCGGTAGCCGCGCGGAAGCCAGTCCAGGAGACCAGGATGTTGATTTCACCAGCCTATGCCCAGGCTGCCGCGACCGCCCCCAACCCGATCCTTCAATTGCTGCCCCTCGTTGCGATTTTCGCGATCTTTTACTTCTTGATCATTCGCCCACAGCAAAAGCGCATGAAGGAGCACCGGGAGATGGTGGCCGCCGTGCGGCGCGGCGACCGGGTCGTCACCTCGGGCGGCATCATCGGCAAGGTCACGAAGGTGATGGAGGACGATAAATTGACGGTGGAGATCGCGGACGGGGTTCGGGTTGAGGTTGTCAAAGCGACCCTGTCTGACGTGCTCACCAAGGGCGAGCCTTTGTCTTCTAAGGATGGGGGGTCTTCTAAGGATGCGGGCAAGGCCGCTAACGACGCGTCCGGCGACAGCAAAGCCGATAACGCTTAAGCCGCGCGCGCCGCTCCCAATTTCCCTGACACCCGGCCGAAAAGGCCTTATTGACTATGCTCTACTTCGCTCGCTGGAAAATAATTCTCATCTCGGCCGTTTGCCTGGTCGGGGTTCTCTTTGCACTGCCCAATATTCTCCCCCAATCGGTTCGCTCCGGTTTGCCGACCTTTGTGCCGCACAAGACGGTGAATTTGGGGCTTGATCTCCAGGGCGGCGCACATCTGCTGTTGCAGCTCAATGTTGAAGAGCTTTACACGGAGCGGTTGAAAAACCTCCTCGTGGACCTGCGCGATCCTTTGCTGCGGCCTGTTGATGGCGGCGCGCGGATTAACTCGCGCCGTGCGCTGAGCCCGGATGGGGAGGCGGTGATCGTCACTTTGCGCACCGAGGAAGACATGTCGCGGGCCATTACGGCCATCCGCGGTTTGGCCCAACCGGTGGGCGGGGCCTTTGGCGCGCCCGGTTTTGCGCGCGATCTTAGCGTCAACCGCATCGATGAAAAACGCATTCGGGTGACGGTAACCGAGGAGGCGAAAGAAGCCTCCCGCCGTGCGGCGATCGCCCAATCGATCAGCGTGTTCGAGCGGCGGCTCAACGAATTTGGGACGACCGAGCCCACCATCACCTCCCAGGGCGACAGCCGGGTGCTGATCCAGTTTCCGGGCATTACCAATGTTGAGGACCTGAAACGGCTGCTTGGCACGGCTGCCAAATTGACCTTCCATCTGGTCAATCCGGATATCGCGATCCCGCCGGCCTTAAGCGGCTTGTCCGCAGAGGAGGTTGGCGACCAGTTCCCAGTACCGACGACGACGGAATGGGTGCCCTCGCGCAGTGAGTTTGAGGATTTCGTGCCCATCTTGTCGAAGGTCGAAATCTCTGGGGAAAATCTGCGCGACGCGCGCGGCGGCCTCGATCCGCGTACGAATGAGCCGGCTGTGTTTCTCAGCCTCGACACGAAAGGCGCCCGTCAGTTCGGTCGCATCACGGCGGAAAACGTAAACCGGCGCTTTGCGATCATTCTTGATGGGGAGGCGCTCACGGCGCCGGTGATCAATGAGCCCATTCCGAGCGGCAACGCGGTTATCTCGGGCAATTTCACGCTCCAGAGCGCCAATGATCTGTCGATCCTGCTGCGCTCGGGCTCGCTGCCCACCAGCATGCAAATCATCGAAGAGCGGACGGTGGGCCCGGGGATGGGGGCTGATTCCATCGCAGCCGGGCAGACCGCGGCCATCATTGGGCTGATCGCGGTGATCATCTTTATCGCGATCTATTATGGCCTCTTCGGTCTTTTCGCCAATGTCGCTCTCCTCATCAACCTCACCTTGATTTTGGGGGCGTTGTCGGTGCTGCAGGCGACCCTGACCCTGCCTGGGATTGCCGGCATTGTGCTCACGGTTGGCATGGCGGTCGATGCCAATGTGCTGATCTTCGAGCGGATCCGGGAGGAGGTGCGCACCGGCAAGTCGCCGCTGAACGCCGTCGAGGCCGGCTATTCCCGCGCGCTCGGCACCATCCTCGATGCCAACATCACGACCTTCATCGCCGCCTTTATCCTGTTTATGCTCGGCTCCGGGCCGGTGAAAGGCTTTGCCGTCACGCTCGCGATCGGGATCATGACCTCTGTGTTTACAGCCTTCACCCTCACCCGGTTTTTTGTTGTGCTGTGGCTGCGCCGCGCGCGCCCAGCGGCCCTGCCGATCTAACCTCGGACCCACCCAAGGCTTGTCATGCTGACCTCGCTGCAATTTTTCAAAACCGAACCGAAGATCCCTTTCCTCCGATTTCGGACGATTGCGGCGGGGGCCTCGGCCATTGCCTTTGTGGCCTCGGTTTTGGCGTTCACGGTGCTTGGGCTTAATTTTGGCATCGATTTTCGTGGCGGCACGCTGATTGAAATTCGCACCGAAGAGCCGGCAGACCTTGCGCAGATCCGCCAAACCGTGGGCGGGCTCGGGCTCGGCGATGTGCAGGTGCAGGAGTTCGGTCAGCCGACGGATGTGTTGATCATCGTCGAGCGTCAACGGGTATCGGGCGGCACGGAAGAAGAGAACGAGGCGGCCCAGCAAGCGGTGGTCGATTCGGTCAAAGGGGCCCTCAACGCGGCGTTATCGGCCGTCGAGTACCGGCGTGTTGAGGTGGTCGGCGGCAGGGTGAGCGACGAGCTGCGCGTCAAAGGCACGATTGCGGTCACGGTCGCGGTCGCGCTCATGCTTATCTATATTTGGTTGCGATTTGAGTGGCAGTTCTCGGTCGGGGCCGTGCTTGCCCTGGTGCACGATGTGGTGCTCACCATCGGCATCTTTGCGGTGCTGCGCATCGAGTTCAATTTGTCGATCATTGCCGCCCTCCTCACCATTGTCGGCTATTCGATGAACGACACGGTGGTGATCTACGACCGCATTCGCGAAAAGCTGCGAAAATACAAAAAGATGCCGCTTGAGGAGCTGATCAATTTCGCCCTCAACAAGACCCTCGCGCGCACCTTGATGACCTCCGTCACGACGCTCTTGGCGCTCTTCTCGTTGTTTTTCCTCGGCGGTGAGGTCATCCGCGGCTTCACCTTTGCCATGATTTGGGGCGTCTTGATCGGCACCTATTCCTCGCTCTTTATCGCCGCGCCGTTCCTGTTGATGACCGGGGTGAAGCGGGATTGGAGCGCGGCCCAGGCCTCAACGGTCCAAACGGGAGCCTGACGGGGTGGGGCGTGCACCAAAAAGCCGCTCTTTCGCGGGGAGCGCCCCATGCAGATGACGCCCCTTGTTTTTGAGGGGCGCTTGCCGGTGCAAGGCTATGGCAATGGGGGCTTTCGCTTCCAAGGCAGCTTCCATCAAGGATCGGTCATTGCGCTTCCGACGGGCGTTGTCTCCTGGCCGGTGCAGTCCTTAAACACCGCGGATGCTGAAACCCTAGAGCCCCTGATCGCGGCGCGTGATGAGATCGATTTCGTGTTGTTCGGCACCGGCGATGAGCATTTGTTTTTGCCGCCGCCCCTGCGCGAGGCGCTCGATTCGGTGGGTCTGATGGCCGATCCGATGGCTACGGGGCCCGCATGCCGGACCTATAATGTGCTGCTTGCCGAGGACCGGCGGGTTGCTGCGGCGTTCATCGCAGTGGCTGGCAAGGGCCAATAGCTGGGGACGGTGTGGGGCGGGGCGAGGCCAGTTGGGGCCGGGTGACGCAAGGCGCAAGGCACGCAAAGCCTGTCGTTGGACCGGGCCTTGCATCGCAACCCCAGAGAGGGCATGTCTCTCGCGACGGCGCTGCGCCAGTCCGTCTCCGCCCATCTCGTGTTGGTCGGGGAGGGCGCAGGGTGCCGCCGAGCCGGATAGGGGTATAGCTCAGTTGGTAGAGCGACGGTCTCCAAAACCGTAGGTCGCGGGTTCGAACCCTGCTGCCCCTGCCATTTCTAGGCACTCACCTCACGAGGGTTCCAGCGCTTCGGCTGAGGCGTCGGTCAAGTCGATCCGCTTGCAGAGCAACTCATGAAACCCCTCTGGCTTTAACACCTCGCCCTTGCCGGTATCAAAGCCTGTCGCAAAATCGCGCAAGAAAAACGGCTTCAGGTCGTACCGGCGGATCACTTCTTGCGGGGCTTCCGGGGCCATCGCCCAGGCGGCGGCAAGCTCTGAAATCCGTTCCCGGTTTTCGTTGAGCGTCTTGGCGTTTTGCAGCACAAAGCTGCCATCGGCGGTGGTGACGCGCGAGCGCACCCGCCCATCATAAAGCCCGCGTTTTTTAAGCGCCTGGTGCTCGCCAAGCGCGAGGGCAGGGTCCCCCGGCTCGTCGGTGATCGGCGCGACTTGCACCCGGGCGGCCACATGATCATCGCCCTTGCGCAGCCGGTGGTGCCCCGCTTCGCCGCGCAAATAGCCGTAGGGATAATGCCCATCGAGACGGAGCAGCACGGGCTCGCTCTCGGTCAGCGGCTCGCGCAAGAGATCGAGCTCAAGTCCCCGCCAGGCCGCCCAGTCCCGGTAGGCCGTGTAAAGAAGATCTCGCAGCCGCGGATGTTTGCCAATCGGGGTGATGCCGATAAGGGCCGGTGCCGCCCCCTCCCGGCCGATGGAGACTAGATCGCGCCAGCCACTGACCAGCCGGCGTTCGATTTGGGTCAAGTCCTCGCCGAGCCTCTCAAGGTCGCGTTTGAGTGCTGCATCCTGCAGGGCAATCCGGGCATTGCTTAACCGGTCCGCAAGCCCATCGAGCCGCGCGACCGTCTTTAACAGGAAGTTCTGCTCTTCAATGATACGGCTTGCCCGGCTCAGGTCTTTCCAGAAGGCTGGATCGGCGCGCAGCCCGTCAATCCGCTCGATGTCTTCGCGCAGAGCTGGCTCATCGGCAGCCCGGCGCAGGTCATCGAACCGGGTGTCGAAGGCCTCAAGGGCCGCGCGCATTTCAGGTTTTGTCCATCTGCGTCCATCAATGGCCGTGACGGGTTCACGCGCGCGGCGATACTCCCGGGAGGACGGGGTTTCCACAACGCTTGCGGCAGTGCGCCCGCGCCGCAAAGTCACCTGAATGATGCTGCCAGGATCGACCGTCCGCTCAAGGAGAAGGCTTGCAACGGGGAGAATGATTTGCCGCTGCAAGGCACGCTTGAGGCCGCGAACGCCATAGCGTTGGTCATAGGCATGACGCACGATATGACGGATCACGATGTCTGGGACATCGATGGCAAGGCCCCGCTCGGCAATGCCCTCCCGGCTGATCAAGGCTTTCAATTCAAGCCGGGTGATCCGCGCGACCTGGTCTGCGGTGAGCGGATGAAACAGCACCAAATGTTGGAACCGGTTGAGAAATTCCGGCCTGAAGGTCCGCTCAAGGCCCTGGCGCGCCGCCTCCATATTCGCCCCATCGCCCGCCTCGTCCATCCCAAAGCCGATGGCATTGCGCCCCATATCGGCCGCGCCCACATTGGTCGTTGCAATGACGATTGTGTTCGTGAAGTTAACCGGATCGCCCTTAGGCGGGCTTAAACGGCCGTCATCGAGGACCTGTAACAACACGTCCCACACATTGGGGTGCGCTTTCTCAAGCTCGTCGAGCAGGATCACCTGGAAGGGTTGAGCACGCACCGGATCAAGCAGGCGGGCCGGGCTTTCAGGCACGTTGGGCCGCCCGACCAGCATCTCAAAGGAGCTGTAATCTTTAAACTCCGACAGGTCGAACCGCAAAAGCCGCCGGGGACTGCCGAACAAGAATATCGAGAGGGCCCGGGCAAGCTCGGTTTTGCCAACGCCCGTCGGCCCCGCAAACAAAAATGTGCCAATCGGCCGGGTGGGGTCATGCAGGCCCGCCTTAAACAAGGTAATCGCTTCGACCACCGCATCGATGCCGGCCTCTTGACCGATAATCCGGTCACGGAACCAGCTCCGGATCTCGCGTGCCGGCTTGGTTTCATCACGCGAGACGACAAACAGCGGAAGCCCATGGTAGACGGAGAATACCTTTTCCACGAAGGCGGAGGTTAGGGGCTCGTCCTCGCCGATGGCCTTTTTTTGCAGGCGGTAATCGCGCACCTTGTCAAAGAGGTCGAGCAATGGTTTTGGGCCGTGGGCGGAAGGAAGATAAGATCTGGCTAATTGGGCGAGCCGGCGCCGCGCCTCTTCGGGGAAGTCGAGCTCCGAGCGATCGATAGCCTCATCGAGGATTGCCGCAATCTCCGCCTCGCCAAGGGCGGGCACTTCGATGGGTTGCAGCGTGGTCAAAAAATTGCCCGGCATAAGCGAGGAGGCGACCGCCTCCGAGGTTGCCTCTCCGATGAGGGTCAGTTTGCCGCTTTCGATGCGGGGCTGCAGGCTGTCCCAAAAATTGGCGTTGCTGTTTGAGGACCGTCCGACTGAGGAAAGATTTAAAATGTCAGTGACATACAGAATGTCACCGAGTTTCTCGGCCTCGCCGGCAATGTCCGTGAGTTTGGTTTCCCAATCGCCGAGATACCGCGTCCCTTGCATGACGTTTGACGTGGCAAGGGACCAGACATGGCGGTCCTTGTCCGCGGCAAGGCGGGCTGTCGCCCCATGGAGGACAGCGGTTTTGCCGGCGCCTGCCGGTCCGACAAGCAACACAGAGTGACGATTGGCAAGCGCCTCGGTGACCCGGTCTACAAGCGCCTCACGGAAGAGCGGTTGTTTGAACCGCTTCAACGAAAGGTCTTTGGCGCTCAGCGGCAGAAACCGCGCCGCGTTGCGCCGAGACTGTTTGTCTTTCTTGCCGGCCATGGGGCCGTTTCTCCCTTGTCTCTCTTATCTCCCTGGTCTCCCTTGGGCGGGGCGTGGCTGGGAGCTGTTAGCTGATCGGGATAGCCGGTGTTTGGCAAGGGCTTGGAGGGCACAGGTGCCGGCTTGCCGGGGCGGGCTGCATTGGGCGCTTGCTCAGACGGCGGCTTTGCGTTAGATGCACTGATCTTCCGAAACATTGGGGTGCTAGTAAACCGGGCGGGGCGAGCCGCCGGCGACGCGCCCTTTAGTCTCGGTCCCCCGGGTGGATAGGATTTCCCACACGCCAGGGGCTGAGGCAGAAACGAGCGAGACGGATGGCACGGCGGGCAAACAAACCAACCCGAGCCCAACGGCTTAAAAAACAACGACGCCAAGCTGCCGCCGATCCGCAAAAACAAGGTGGGGCAGATCCGGCCGCCAAGCAGCTAGCCGCGGCGGGGGCCGGAACGGGGGAGCATGAGGGCAATGTGCCCGCCGAGGCCGGCGGTGCAGCGCAAGCGAAGAAGCCTAAGGTCGGCCCCTTCCAATTCATTCAGCAAGTGCGCCAGGAGGTGTCGAAAGTCACCTGGCCGACGCGGAACGAGACGGTGGTGACGACGATCATGGTGTTCATCATGGTCGTGCTGGCGGGCATCTTCTTTTTTCTGGTGGATCTTGTGTTGCGCCAGGTTATGCAACTCATCCTCAGGCTGGCATCTTAGGAGGCGCACAGCCCATGGCCCATCGTTGGTATATCGTCCACGCCTATTCGAACTTTGAGCAAAAGGTCGCCGATTCGATCCGTGAACAGGCGGACCTGCATGGCCTCAACGAGGCCTTCGAAGAGGTGTTGGTGCCCAAAGAAGACGTGACGGAGATGCGTCGCGGACAGAAGGTCAGCACCGAAAAGCGGTTCTTCCCCGGCTATGTGCTGGTGAAAATGGACTTGAATGACGAGACCTATCACCTCGTCAAAAACGTGCCGAAGGTGACCGGATTTTTGGGGCAGCAAAACAAGCCCGCCCCCGTGAGCCAGGGCGAGGTGGATCGCATCCTTAATCAAGTCCAGGAGGGCGTCGATCGTCCGGCCAACACGATCACCTTTGAGATCGGCGAGCAAATCCAGGTCAATGACGGGCCATTCGCCGGGTTTAATGGTGTCGTCGAAGAGGTCGATGAGGAGCGCGCGCGCCTCAAAGTTGAAGTTTCGATCTTCGGCCGGGCAACCCCGGTCGAGCTCGAATACGGCCAGGTCGAGAAAGTTTAAGGCTCGAGCCTGGTCCATACCCCGCGTGGGAGGGAGCGCTGCCGGCAAGACCATCCGGCAGGAGACGGGCAATGAAACGGCCGGTCTCCCCGGACCACGCACTCAAGCAACCAAGCGGCCTTGAGGCCGCCCGTTGAGATGAGGACAAGATGGCAAAGAAAATCGCCGGCTACCTGAAACTTCAGGTGCCAGCTGGCGCGGCAAATCCCTCGCCCCCGATCGGCCCGGCACTCGGCCAGCGCGGGCTTAACATCATGGAGTTCTGCAAGGCATTTAATGCCCGAACGGACAAAATGGAAAAGGGCATGCCGTTGCCGGTGATCGTTGAGATCTACCAGGACAAATCCTTCACCTTCGAGATTAAAACCCCGCCCGTGAGCTTCTTTCTGAAGAAGGCGGCAAAGCTGCAAAAAGGCTCGCAGACGCCGGGCAAGGCAACCGCCGGCTCGGTGTCCATGGCCCAGGTCAAAGAGATCGCCGAGCAGAAGATGCCGGATCTCAATGCCAATGATGTGGATGCAGCGATGAAAATCGTCATGGGCTCTGCGCGGTCCATGGGCCTTGAGGTGAAGGGATAATCCGCCATGGCAAAACAAACAAAACGCATGCGCGCGGCAACCGACGGCATCGACAAAGACAAGCTGTTTGGCCTTGAAGACGCGGTGAAGCTCGTGAAGGAACGGGCGACGGCAAAGTTCGACGAAACGGTAGAGGTCGCAATCAATCTTGGGGTGGACCCCCGTCATGCGGACCAATTGGTGCGCGGGGTGGTGCAATTGCCCAACGGAACGGGCCGAACCGTCCGAGTGGCGGTTTTTGCCAAGAACGAGAAAGCCGATGAGGCCAAAGAGGCGGGCGCTGACCTGGTGGGGGCTGAAGATCTCGCCGAGGCCATCCAGAAGGGCGAGATCAATTTCGATCGGTGCATCGCAACGCCCGATATGATGGGCGTGGTCGGCCGACTTGGGAAAATTTTGGGCCCGCGGGGCCTAATGCCGAACCCGAAAGTCGGCACCGTCACGCCCAATGTGAAGGCCGCCGTTGAAGCTGCGAAGGCTGGATCGGTGGAGTTTCGGGTGGAAAAAGCCGGGATCGTCCATGCCGGTGTCGGCAAGGCGAGCTTCACCGAGGATGCCATCGCCGGCAATGTGCGGGCGCTGGTGGATGCGGTGATGAAGGCCAAGCCCAGCGGCGCGAAGGGCACCTATTTTAAGCGGCTCGCCCTCAGCTCCACGATGGGACCGGGCATCCAAGTTGATCCGGTGACGGTCAATGAGGCCGCCGGCTAGACTGGCTAAGCTGCTTAGGTCCTAGAAGGCCGGGCGGCCGAGGCGAGGGCAGGCGATCGAGGGGCTTGCGATTTGGGTTCACCTCGGTCATAACCCGCGCCTCGACCCCGTCGAAGACTGCAGGTGCGTGGGCTCATCGCCCGGCTTAATTCGCAAGGCCTGCAAGAGATGAGAGCGGTCAGCTGATCGGTTGAGCCCATTTGTGGGCCCTGGGCCTTTTCAAAAGCCCATGCCATCGGCGCTCTCTTCAAAGGTTTGGTGTTGATCGGTGCGGTTCTCGGTGTGGGGAACCGGCCAACGAAGGAGCGCTTTATGGATCGCGCGCAGAAAGCGGCAGCCGTTGACAGTCTGGCCGGCATATTCGGTTCGGCCGGCGTGGTGGTGGTGACGCATTATTCAGGCATGTCGGTGGCTGAACTCACCCATCTTCGCGCATCGATGCGCGAGGCGGAGGCGAGCTTTAAGGTCATCAAAAACCGGCTCGCCAAGCGGGCGCTTGCGGGAACCGATTATGAGGCCCTGGGGGATATGCTAACGGGCCCCGCGGCCCTTGCGTTCTCGGCCGATCCGGTCGCCGCGCCACGGGTGGTCTCCAAATACGCCAAGGACAATGAAAAGCTGATCATCCTCGGCGGCATGATGGGCACAACCGTGCTGGATGAAAAAGGCGTGAAGGCGCTTGCCGATCTGCCCTCGCTCGATGAATTGCGGGGCAAAATCCTCGGCATGATCAACACGCCGGCAACCCGGATCGCTGGCATCTTGCAGCAGCCAGGCGGCCAGCTTGCCCGCGTTTTGAACGCCTATTCCCAATCGGATGCGGCTTAGGCCGCGTCGTTTCCGATCACTGATTGCTTGTTAACACTCTCGTCTTAAAGGACCTGTCCCATGGCAAATCTTGAACAATTGGTCGAAGACCTGTCGGCCCTGACCGTGCTGGAAGCGGCCGAATTGTCGAAGCTTCTTGAAGAAAAATGGGGCGTTTCGGCCGCTGCACCGGTGGCGGTGGCAGGCGTTGCCGGTGCTGCCGGCGGCGGCGAGGCGGAGGCCGCTGAAGAGAAGACCGAATTTACGGTTGTTCTTGCAGCAGCCGGTGATAAAAAGATCAACGTCATCAAGGAAGTTCGCGCGATCACCGGTCTCGGCCTCAAAGAAGCCAAAGAGCTTGTTGAGGGTGCGCCGAAGGATGTAAAGGCGGACGTCCCCAAGGAAGAAGCCGAAGAGCTGAAAAAGAAGCTCGAGGCGGCTGGCGCGAAAGTGGAACTGAAATAAACCCGTATCGTTTGCCCCTGAATCGGTCATTCTGTTTGTGCACCGGAATGCAACCGGCCTTGCGTGAAGCAAGGCCGGTCTTCGTCGTTTTTTAGTCTGTGGTCCCGGCTCGGGCGCGTCGATGGGTGCGGCCGGGCCTTGAGGCGGTTGGGGCCTGGGGACGGCCGGGCCAACGCGCATTCAGATTGGGGCGCCGCTCGATCCGGGCACCATCGGGTCTAGGCGCCGCCGAAGCTAGACGCTGAGAGGTCGAGGCGCTGGCCGGTTCAAAACGAGTGTCCGCCTGCCTTGGTCCGTGCCGGCAGGCCACCAAGGCAATCCGGGCAAGCGCCGAGACCGGTCATCGGCGGCCCGAAGGCAGTAAAAAGGTTGGAGCCCCATGTCGCTCACATTCACAGAACGCAAGCGCATTCGTAAAACCTTCGGCCGCATTCGCGAGGCCGCGGCGATGCCGAACCTCATCGAGGTGCAGCGCCAGTCCTACGAGCAGTTCCTGCAGATGGACGAGAAAACCCGCGATCTCGATAAGGGTCTTGAAGCGGTTTTCAAATCGGTCTTTCCGATTACAGATTTTTCGGAAAGCTCGCTGCTCGAATACGTGAAATACGAGTTCGAGGCGCCCAAATACGACGTGGAAGAATGCCAGCAGCGGGGCATGACCTATGCCGCACCGCTCAAGGTGACCTTGCGTCTGATCGTGTTCGATGTGGACGAGGAAACCGGGGCCAAATCGGTCAAGGACATCAAGGAACAAGATGTCTATATGGGCGACATGCCGTTGATGACCGAAAACGGCACCTTCGTCGTCAATGGCACGGAGCGGGTGATTGTCAGCCAGATGCACCGCTCGCCAGGCGTTTTCTTCGATCACGATAAGGGCAAAACCCACGCCTCTGGCAAATTGTTGTTTGCCGCGCGGGTCATTCCCTATCGGGGGTCATGGCTCGATTTTGAATTCGATGCCAAAGACATTCTGCATGTCCGCATCGACCGGCGCCGTAAACTGCCCGCAACCACGCTGCTCTTCGCGCTCGGCATGCACAGTGAAGAGATTCTGGCGACGTTCTACAACGCGGTCCGCTATGAGGTTGTGGAAGGCGGGTGGAAAACCCCGTTCGATCCCGAGCGGATGAAATCGGTCAAGCCAGCCTTTGATCTTGTCAACGCCGACACCGGTGAGGTGGCGGTTGAGGCCGGCAAGAAGATGACCCCGCGGCTTGCCAAAAAGCTCGCCTCGGAGGGATTGACCGAGCTTCTGGTGAAGGAAGAGGACCTTTACGGCCAGTATGCTGCTGAAGACATGATCAACGAGGAAACCGGCGAGATTTACCTTGAATCCGGTGAAGAGATCACGTCCGACAACATCAAGGCCGTCCTTGAAATGGGCTTTACCGAGCTTGCTGTACTCGACATCGACCACCTGAATGTCGGTGCGTTTATGCGCAACACGATGGTGGCGGATAAAAGTCAGGGGCGGGAACAAGCGCTGATCGATATTTATCGGGTCATGCGCCCCGGCGAACCGCCGACCTTGGAAACCGCCGAGGCTCTGTTCCAGGGCCTATTCTTCGATTCAGAGCGCTATGATTTGTCGGCCGTCGGCCGCGTTAAAATGAACATGCGCCTGAGCCTTGATGCGGAAGACACCGTCCGCATTCTGCGCAAAGACGACATCCTGGCGGTGCTTAAGACGCTGGTGGATCTGCGCGATGGGCGCGGCGAGGTGGATGACATTGACCACCTCGGCAACCGGCGCGTGCGCTCGGTCGGTGAGTTGATGGAAAACCAATACCGGGTCGGTCTCCTGCGCATGGAGCGTGCGATTAAGGAGCGCATGAGCTCGGTGGAGATCGATACGGTGATGCCGCACGATCTTATCAATGCCAAACCGGTCGCCGCGGCCGTGCGAGAGTTTTTCGGATCTTCGCAATTATCGCAGTTCATGGACCAGACCAATCCGCTGTCTGAGATTACCCACAAGCGGCGCATGTCTGCGCTGGGGCCGGGCGGTCTCACCCGCGAACGGGCGGGCTTTGAGGTGCGGGACGTGCACCCCACCCATTATGGACGCATTTGCCCGATTGAGACGCCGGAGGGGCCCAATATCGGCCTTATCAACTCCCTGGCGACTTACGCCCGGGTGAATAAATATGGGTTTATCGAAAGCCCCTATCGCAAGGTTGAGGACGGCCGGGTCACCGACGAGGTGTTTTATCTGTCCGCGATGGAAGAGGCCAAACACACGATCGCCCAGGCCAATGCGGACCTGAACCCGGACGGAAGCTTTGTCGAGGAATTGGTCTCGACCCGGCAAGCGGGCGAGTTCGTG
>JBCDJA010000015.1:0-14888 GCA_038748465.1 Pseudomonadota bacterium | reverse complement strand
GATTTGCGGATTTTGCCGTCGTCGATCTTCATTTCGTGGGCGACGGCGATGGCCGCCAAGGCGTTGAGCACATTGTGCTCGCCCGGCATCGGCAGGCGCATATCCGACAGCACCGTCACCTCGTCACTGCGCCGATCGCGGATCGCGACATTAAACCGTGCCCCGCCATCTGCGAAGGTGACATCCGTCCCGCGTATATCTGCCTGCGGTGTAAATCCGTAGGTAATCAACCGGCGATCTTGGATGCGGCCGATCATGGCCTGCACCTCAGGGTGGTCGATGCAGAGGGCCGCAAAGCCATAAAACGGCGTGTTCTCCACAAAGGTCTGGAAGGCGGCGCGCACGCTCTCAAAGTCCCCGTAATGATCGAGATGCTCTGGATCGATATTGGTGACAATCGCAACGGTTGCCGGCAATTTGACGAAGGTGCCATCGCTTTCGTCCGCCTCCACCACCATCCAATCGCCTTCCCCAAGCCGGGCATTGGTGCCATAGGCATTGATGATGCCGCCATTAATGACCGTCGGGTCGAGGCCGGCGCCGTCGAGCAAAGCGGCAACCATCGAGGTGGTAGTGGTTTTGCCGTGGGTTCCCCCAACCGCGATGCAAGGCTTGAAGCGCATTAATTCGGCGAGCATTTCTGCGCGCCGGACGATCGGCAATTGGCGCTCGCGGGCCGCCAGCATTTCAGGATTGTCGTCCCTGATTGCGCTTGAGACGACGACGACCTGGGCGTCTTTTAGATTGTCCTCATGCTGACCGATAAGGATTTCAATCCCTAAATCGCGCAACCTGCCGACATTCGCGTTCTCGGCAATGTCCGAGCCACGCACATGATATCCAAGATTATGCATGACCTCGGCAATGCCACTCATTCCAATCCCGCCGACGCCGATAAAATGGATGGGACCGATATCAAGGGGTACGGACGACATGCTACTTCCCCTCCTTCGTTGAGTGAACGGTAGACAGGGTCGCCGCGGGCAATGGCTTTGCCTCGCCGAGCGCGATCAATAAATCGGCAAGGGTCTTGGCAGCCTGCGGCCGGCCTTGCCCCGCTGCCGCGAGGGCCATCGCGGCAAGGGGGCTCGCATCGCGCAGATAGGGCATCACCTTCTCGCGCAGGCTCGCCGGGGTAAAGCCAGCCTCTGGGCACAAGACCGCGCCACCGACCTCGAGGAGATAGCGGGCATTGACCGTTTGATGATCATCCATCGCGCCGGGCAGTGGCACCAAGATCGAGGGTCGTCCGATGACGGCCAATTCACTGATCGTCGAGGCGCCCGCTCGGCCGATAACCAGATGGCTGGCGGCCATGCGTGCGGGCAAATCGCTGAAAAAGGTCGCGAGGTCATGGGCGATGCCCGCCGCTTCATAGGTGGACCGGACCGCCTCGATGTCCTCGGGCCGGCATTGCTGGGTCACCACAAAGCGCCGGCGCAAGGCCTCATCAAGGCCCGCAAGGGCCTCCGGCACGATGGCGCCGAAAACCCGCGCCCCCTGGCTGCCGCCAAAGACCAAGAGCCGAAAGGGATCATCCGGGTGCGGGGCTTCATAGCGGCCGGCACGCGCCACCAAAACGGCTGGGCGAACCGGATTGCCGACCACAAACGCTTTGCCCTCGTCGCGCGCTTTGAGACCGCGCAATTCATTAAAGCCGCACGCAACAAGACCGACTTTGCTGGCATACAGTTTATTGACCCGGCCGAGCAGAGCATTTTGCTCGTGCAGCGCGGTTGGGCGGCGTTGGCGGATCGCCGCCGACATGGTCGGGAGGGAGGGATACCCCCCAAAGCCGATGGTGACGAAGGGCGAAAGCTTTTTGAGCACTTGGCCGGCTTTGCCTGTCCCGCCGGCAATTGTGAGGATGGCTTTGATCTTGCCCGCCGGCCCGCGCCCGGCAAAGGTGGCCGCTGGGGTCATGTGCACCTCATCGGCCGGGAACTCGCCGGCAAAACTCTCGCCCCGCTCATCTGTCACAAGATGAATAGCAAAGCCGCGGTCCTTCATTTCCCGCGCAAGCGCCTCGGCGGGAAACAGATGCCCGCCCGTCCCACCGGCGGCCACGACAAGAATGGGCGCGTGCGTCATGTCACGAACCTCGCATCAAGCAAGGCCCCCGGCGCAAGCCGGTTGCGCGCGCGCCGGCGCGTTAGTGCCAGCAGCAACCCCATGGTCAAGGAGACAGCAAGCAGGGATGATCCGCCATAGGAAATAAACGGCAGTGTCATGCCCTTTGACGGGATCAGGTTGAGCGCGACCGCCATATTGATAAAGGCCTGTAAGCCGAGAAGCAGCAACAAGCCAGTCGAGGCCAATTGGACAAAGTGGTCGTCCTGGCGGAGCGTGCGTTGGATGCCGCGCACCATCAGCACCCCAAACACGCCGAGCACCAAAAGGCAGGCAACAAGGCCGAATTCCTCACCCAAAACGGCGAAGACAAAATCTGTGTGCGCATCAGGGAGCGATTGTTTCACCACCCCCTCGCCGGGGCCTTGGCCCACCAACCCGCCTGCTCGGAAGGCATCGAGCGACATATCGATTTGCCTTGGTGCATCGCTGGTCCCGGCAAAAAATTGCACGAACCTGTCCTGGACATGATCGAGCCGTTGGGCCGCGATCAGGGTCGCGAGGGAGGCGGCAAACGACAATCCGGCCATCATTGTGAGGGGCATGCCCGCGACAAAAAACAACGCCATCCAAACGAGGAGCAACAGCACGGCCTGGCCAAAATCCGGTTGCAGGATCAGCAATCCGGCGCACAACGCCACCAGGGCACCGGAGGTCAACGCCCCCGACAGAGGCGAAAATCGCCCGTTCTCTGAGAGCAGCCAGGCGGCGAGCACAATGACCGCGGGTTTTAAAAATTCGGAAGGCTGGAGCGTGAAAGCGCCGATATCAAGCCAGCGCGTCGCGCCATTTCGCTCATCGCCAATCACCAAGGTCGCCACCACCAGCAGGGCCGCGAGGGCGGCAATCCCTGCAGCGAGCTGGCAAATCTGCCGTACTGAGAGAAACGAGACCGAAATCAAGATCGCAATCGCAGGCAGCGTGAAGACCAACTGGCGGGCGGCAAAGTGATAAATCCCGAGGGACTTTTTCTCGGCCACAGGAATGCTCGCACTGAGGCCCATTGTCAGCCCAATGAGGACAAGCGCGATCACCGCCACCAGGCTGACGCGGTCAACCGTCCACCACCATTCGGCAAGGGCTGTTCTGTCCGTTCGGCGCAAGCTCGTCATCATGCGCTCTCCCGATGGGGGGTTGACGTCGGCTGCGGGCCCTCTGCCTCGTCCGGCTCCGCATCCACAAGATCGGCGCCCACAAGATCGGCAACGAGGCTGCGAAACACATCGCCCCGTACCTCAAAATTGGCAAACTGATCGAACGAGGCGGCAGCGGGAGAAAACAAGACAACGGGTTGGACGCCCGGCCGCTCGCCCACCGCCGCAAAGGCCGCCTCGGACGCAGCCGCAACAGCTGCTTCCAAGGTCCCGCACAACGCTACCGTCGTGCGACCTTCCAACGTCTCGGCAAAGACGTCCTGCGCTTCGCCGATCAGGAACGCCTTACGGACCCGCCTGAAATAGGGACTGAGCCCATCAATGCCGTCGGACTTTGCCCGGCCGCCGGCGATCCAGAAAATTGGGTCGAAACACACCAGCGCCTTGGCGGCGGCCTCGGCGTTGGTGGCCTTAGAATCATTCACAAACAGCACGCCCTTCGCCGAGCCAACGGTTTCGATGCGGTGCGGCAGGCCGGGAAAGGTTTCAAAAGCCGCATCCACCATGCTGGCATCGCCGCCAAGGGCGCGCACGAGCGCGAACGCCGCGGCGGCATTTTGCCAATTATGGGTGCCCGGCAGGCCCTTGAGCCCTTGCAGGTTTTTTACCTGCGCACACTGAGAAACCGTACCGTCCCACAAGGTCCCGTCGATCACATAAATACCCGTACCCAGGGACTTGCCGACAGACACCGGCACGACAGGACCTGTGTGCCCGCCGCGCAGCGCCGTGCATCGGGCCTGGCCAAACCCATCGTCGACACCGATGATCGCGCTGCCCGCTTCGGTCAGGAATGAGAAGATCCGTCCCTTGACCGCCGCATAGGCCTCAATCGTTCCGTGTCGGTCCAAATGGTCGGCCGACACATTGAGAAGCACCGCCGCGTCGAGCACCAGGCTGTGCGTGAGGTCGATCTGAAAGGAGGACAGTTCCAGCACATAGACGGTTTTGTCGGTCGGCGGATCGAGATCAAGCAGCGGCCGACCGATATTGCCCCCCATTTGCGGCTCAAACCCGCAGCGTTGAAGCAAATGGGCGCTCAATGCCGTGGTTGTCGATTTGCCGTTGGTGCCGGTGATGGCAACGCAGCGGGCAGCGGCGCCGGTCTGCTCGCGGTGGGCGGCCATGGCGTGAGCAAAGAGTTCCACATCGCCGATAATCGGCACGTCAGCCTTGCGTGCTGCGAGCACCACCTCGTGCGGTTTTGGGTGGGTTAACGGAACACCCGGAGCGAGGACGAGCGCTTTGAGCGTCTCCCACGGCCAGGCCTCAGGCTCTTGCGCGCGCGCACCTGCTTTGCGTGCCGCTTCGCGCCCAGCCTCCCCGTCATCCCAGGCATAGACGGTCGCATTGCCAGCCAGGAGCGAGCGGACCGAGGCAAGGCCGCTCCGCCCCATGCCGAAAATTGCAATCCGTTCACCGGCAAAACTCTCAACAGGGATCACACTTGGCTTCCTTCTCGCCTTAGCGAATTTTTAGGCTGGCAAGACCGGCGAGGGCCAACACGAATGAGACGATCCAAAATCGGATCACAATCGTCGATTCAGCCCAGCCTAATTGTTCGAAATGGTGGTGGATCGGCGCCATAAGGAAGATCCGCCGTTTACGGAGCTTGTACCAAAAGACCTGCAAAATCACCGACACCGCTTCAACGACGAAGAGCCCGCCGATAATCACAAGCACAAGCTCATGCTTGGTCGCGACCGAAATTACCCCCAGCGCCCCGCCAAGCGAGAGGGAACCAGTATCGCCCATAAAGACCATGGCCGGCGGTGCGTTGAACCACAAAAAGCCGAGGCCCGCCCCCAACAAGGCACCGCAGAAGATCGCGATCTCGCCGGTGCCCGCCACGTGCTGCAAAAACAGGTAGCTAGCAAAATCCTCTCGGCCGACGATGTAGGCGATGACGCCAAAGCTTGCGACGGCGATCATGACAGGAACGATCGCCAGGCCATCAAGACCGTCGGTCAGGTTGACGGCGTTCGAGGCGCCAACCACGACAATGGTGCCGAACACCAAGAAAAACAGCCCGAGGTCGAATAAGGCTTCTTTGAAGAAGGGCACAGCAACCGTAGACCCCACATTCCCCTCGGTCGCGCCCATGAGCCACCAGACGGCGACGCCAGCGATGATGAACTCCACAAAGAGCTTCAGCTTGCCGGAAACCCCATCGGGGTGCATGCGCGATACCTTGAGGTAGTCATCGGCAAAGCCAATGGCGCCAAAGCCCACCGTCACGAACAGGACAATCCAGATGTAATGATTGGATAAATCCGCCCACAGAAGGGTGGAAACAATAAGCCCTAGCAGGATCAAAAAGCCACCCATGGTCGGTGTGCCTTTTTTCTGCAAGAGGTGGGATTGGGGCCCCTCCTCGCGGATGGGCTGGCCCTTGCCCTGGCGCGCGCGCAACACATCGATCAACGCAGGGCCAAAGAGAAGGCAAATCACAAGCGCCGTCATAATGGCGCCGATGGTTCGGAAGGTTTGGTACCGAAATATATTCGCGAAAGCAAAATCATCGGCTAGCGGAACAATAAGTTCATAGAGCATTTAAGCACTCCCCCCAGAGCCGGCGCCTGCCCCCGCGGCGCCTTTCCCAGTGTCTGGCCCAGTGTCTGGCCCCGTGTCCTGCAAATTCGGGCCTGCGTTTTGCAAATAGCTTACGATGTCGAAGGTGCGTGACCCGTTGGAGCCTTTGACCATCACCGCATCGCCAGGCCGTAAGGTGGGCGCCAGGCGGGGCCCAAGGTCTGCGGCCGCCGGGTGCCACTCACCGCGCAGCCGGTCCGGCAGGACCGACCAAAGGGCCTGCATCATCGGCCCGCACAGCCACACCTCGTCCGCCCCCTCGCGCTCAATCGCGTCCACCAGCCCGGCATGGAGGCTCTCGGCCTCCTCGCCAAGCTCAAGCATATCTCCTAGGACGGCAATGCGGCGGCCCTCGGGCCCTACCGGGGCAGCACTGAGGACCTTTAGTGCAGCAACCATCGATTCGGGATTGGCGTTGTAGCTTTCATCAATCAGCAGCACGTCGCCGGACCTTAGGGCCAACAGGGACCGCTCGCCGCGACCTTTCGGGGGCCTGAGGTTTGCCAATCGCCCGGCAGCCGCCACGGGATCGAGACCAAGGCCCGCGACGAGGGTAAGCACGGCAAGGCTGTTTAAGGCCCAATGCTCGCCGGCCACGGCCAATCGATAGGTGAAGACACGGCCAAAGACATCCGCCTGCACCATCGCGCCCTCAGCCGTCGGAACATAGGATACCAGCTTGCAATCGGCGGTGTCGGACCGACCGAAGCAGCGCACGGTCAAGCCATGGTCCTCCGCCACATCGATCAGAATCCGGGTCTGGTCCAAATCCGCATGAATCACCGCCAGGCCGCCTGCCGCCATAGGTTCAAAAATCTCGGCCTTGGCACGGGCAATCGCATCAAGCCCGTCAAAAAACTCCAGATGCGCGGCCGCAATGGTTGTGATGATCGCGGCCTGGGGACGAACAAAACCCGACAGGGTACGGATCTCCCCTGCATGGTTCATACCAAGCTCAAAGAGGCCGTAATCGGTGTGCGCGGGCATGCGCGCCAATGTGAGGGGCACGCCCCAATGATTGTTAAACGAGGCGACCGATGCATGGGTCTCGCCCTCGCCCTCAAAGGCAAGGCGCATCAGCTCCTTGGTTCCGGTTTTGCCGGCGCTGCCCGTTACCGCAAGCCGGCGCCCGGCGCACCGCTCGCGCGCAGCACCGGCCAAAGCCTCCAGTCCACGGAGCGTATCGTCGACCCGCAGCACCGGGCCCTCGCCCCCATAGTCCTTATGCACGAGCGCAGCAGCAGCGCCCGCCTCGAAGGCGGCATCTAAAAAATTGTGGCCGTCGTTGTTTGGCCCCTCAAGCGCGATGAACAAATCCCCCGGCTCAAGCGACCGGGTGTCAATCGAAACGCCATGGGCGGTCCACCCGGCCCCGACAAGCGCGCCGCCGGTCGCCACAACCGCGGCATCGGATGTCCATAAAGGCTCAGTCATTGACGCCGCCTTGCCGATGCCCGCCTGCAGCGAGGGTTTCTAAGATGACCTGGCGGTCGACAAACGGGAATACCTGATCGCCGATCTGTTGCCCGGTTTCATGGCCTTTGCCAGCAACAAGGACGACATCCCCCGGTTTCCAGGCCGTTAACGCCCGAGCAATGGCGGCGCGTCGATCGCCGATTTCGGCGACCTCGCCCGGCCCGCTTTGTGCGCCCTCCAGCATGGCAGCGCGGATCGCGGCCGGGTCTTCTGATCGCGGATTATCGTCGGTGATCACCACAAACTCAGCATCGCGGGCTGCAATGTGCCCCATGGCCGCGCGCTTTCCCGGGTCCCGGTCGCCGCCACAGCCGATGACGCACAAAAGTCGGCCCTCGACATGGGGCCGAACGGCAGCCAGCGCCCGCTCCAGCGCATCGGGCGTATGGGCGTAATCCACATAGGCCGTATGCGGCCAGTCTGGATGGCGGACAGCCTCAAGCCGCCCAGGAATACCCGCAAGATTTGGCAGCGCGGCCACAATCTGAGGCCAATCGAGGCCGCAGCCAGAGGCAAGCCCCGCAGCGGCAAGCACGTTTTCTGCTTGGAAGGACCCGATCAACGGCAAATCGACCTCGTAAGGCGTGCCATCGACCAGGAGGGCAAGGCGTTGACCTGACGGGGTCGGCACTTGGGACACCAGCCTGAGATCTGCGGCCGGATCGGTGCCGAAGCTACGTTGCGCGACGCCGCGCGCATCGCAAAAGTGGCGTAACCGCTCATAGTAAGGACTATCATGGTTTAGGACCGCCAATCCGTCTACGGATAGAAGTTCCAACAGGAGACGCGACTTGGCCAAGAAATACGCCTCTTCAGTCGCATGATAATCGAGATGATC
This sequence comes from Pseudomonadota bacterium, assembly GCA_038748465.1. Classification (GTDB taxonomy): domain Bacteria; phylum Pseudomonadota; class Alphaproteobacteria; order M2410; family M2410; genus JBCDJA01. The sequence continues at coordinate 6,698 of JBCDJA010000015.1, read as the reverse complement.
CCGGCTCAAATTGAGAAACGCAGCGGCACGAATAACCGCGCCGTCAAGCCGCCCCTGGGCCAGTCCGTGGCTCGAGGCCTCCAGCGCAACATGGTCGATGCCGCGCCGTTTTAACCCACGAAGCGCCCGGTGGAGGGTGACAGGATCGGGCGTTGTGTGACGCAGGGGCTCGCTTCCCTCCCCCGTGATCACGCCCAAGGTTCCTATGCTGGCCGCGCGCGTGCCTGCAAATTCAAAGATCTGGCGCAAAAATCCCGCTGTGGAGGTTTTCCCATTGGTGCCTGTCACCGCGGCAATATGGGTCGGCTGCGGCCCATAAAGCCGAGCGGCAAGCCGGGCGAAGTCCTGCCTTGGCCGGTCGGAAATGAAAATCGGGATGCTTGTCTTCCGGGCGAGGCGTTGCACGCCCTCAGCCGCCGGGTGAGCCAAAACCGCGCTTGCGCCCTTATCGAGAGCTGCGGGGACAAACTCGGCGCCATCGCGCGCGGTCCCCGGCAGGCCGGCAAACAAAAAGCCGGGTTCAACCGCCCGGCTGTCTTCGGTCAGCCCGACGATCTCATCCCCGGCATGGCCGGGCGGCGGCGTAAACAGCCCCTCAACAAGATCAGAGAGCTTCATCAAGGTTCCTGGGATTGCGGCGTGTAGGCGACGGGTTGAACGCTGGCAGGCCGTGTTGGGCGCACCTTAAGCACGGGAGCGATTTTCCGTATTATATTGCCAGCGGTTGGCGCGGCCGTCCAACCGCCGGTGGCGCGCCCCGCGGTGTTTTTCGTCGGTTTGGGCTCATCGAGCACCACATAGACAAGAAATTGCGGCGCCTGGGCTGGGAAAACCCCAACAAAGGACGAGATCCGATCGCTGTCGCCATACCCTCCGACGACGGATTTCTCAGCCGTTCCGGTTTTGCCGGCCACCGGAAACCCCTCGACGTCGGCCCTCCGGCCCGTGCCTTCTTCAACCACAAGCCGCATCAGACCCAAAACGTCCTGGGCCGAGCGCTCCGAGATGACGCGCACCGCCTTAACGGGGGCACCCTTGGGCAAGGCGCGCAAGGTGGGTGCAACCAAATACCCGCCATTGGCGATCGCAGCGACCGCGCTTGCCACTTGCAGGGGGCTTACGGACAACCCGTAACCAAAGCTAACCGTTGCCTGTTCGGTCACCTCCCATTGGGCGGGCAGGATGGGGGCTGCAACCTCGATCACTTCGACCGGTGAGGGGTCGGTTAAACCGAAGCGGCGGAGCGCATCGAAATAGGCATCCGGATCCATCAGATGGGCGATTTTCGCCGCACCGATATTGGACGAATAGCGCACAACTTCAGCAACCGTCAGGGGACGTTCTTCACCGAAAAAGTCTCGAATGTGGAACCGCCCCACCCGGTAAGGCTTCGTGGCATCGACAACCGTATCAACGTCGACGGCGCCAAGCTCCAAGCCCGCAGCAACGGTAATCAGCTTAAAGACGGAGCCCAGCTCGTAAACGCCATTCGTGACCTTGTTCAATTGCCGGCTATCATCACCGCTGAGCGGCATGTTGGCATTGAAGGCCGGCAGCGAGGCCAGCGCTAAGATTTCGCCAGAATACACATCAAGCACGACACCCATGGCGCCAATCGCCGAGAACTCGTCCATCGCGGCGTGAAGCTCGTGCTCCAGATGGTGCTGGACGCTCCGCGACAAAGACAACCGAACGGGCGTGCCGTCTGGGGCAGCTCGGCGAATTTCCCGTTCAAAGGCGCGTTCAGCACCCAGAATACCGTCATGGGCGCGGTTGACATAGCCAATCGCATGGGCTGCAAGATCCCCATTGGGGTAAATGCGCTTGACGTCGCGCTGAAACTCAAGCCCGGGAAGGCCCGTCTCCAGGAGGCGCTTTTTTTGGGCCGGCGAGACGTCCCACATCACATGCACTTGCCCGCGCCGGTTCTCGAGCCGCTTGGCCAGCCGGTCCGGATCAAGCGACGGGAACACACCTTTTAAGGTGGCCACGGTCTCTGGCACGCTCCGCACGTCGACCCGGCGAATGTAAAGGGCGAAACTGTCAAGGTCCGTTGCCAGAAGATCGCCGTGGCGGTCGGCCAAATCGGCCCGGGCCTCAAGCACGGGGGCGGCATAATAGGACGCGGCCCCGTCCCCCCCCCGGCCGAAGACCATCAGATCGACAAGCCGCACACCGATCACCCCGAAGGCAAACGCCATAACGAGCGTCACAAAGGCAAGGCGGCGTCTTCCCCGATCGACTGACGCGGCGCGGCTGCCGAGCAAATGAACATGCGCCTCAGGCGGCGGGAGAGGAATTTCTCCGGGCCTTTGCCCCCCGTCAGACCCCTCCGCGTCAGCTCCGGCGGTGGGCGATGGCCGATGCCCACGGACGGCTGTGATGCGGATATCTGACCCCATGATGCAAGCCTCCTGCCGGGCCGCCGCGCCCGTCCATCCTCAACAAACGTGCCCGTTACGCAGCCTGATCGTCAGCTATCGGCCCAAACCCTGGCCACCGGCATGGGCAAAACGCAGCCCCTCGCCAGATTGGGCAAGGCCCACGCCCTCGCTTCCTCTGTCTACCGAGTCGGCCGATTGCGCAACCGGGAGCCCGGCAAGGCCTGCTGGCTGGCGCTCGACAGGACCTTCAGGGCGGGTATCAAGAGGCGGGCGGTCTTCAAGCAGAGCAATCACATCCCCCATCGCCAGCACCCGCTGCGCATCGGGCACCCGAAGCACCATCTCAAATTCCGCAACCCGCGCCTCCAGAAAGTCCGCCCGATCGATCAAGCCCCATTCGGCTTTAAGGAGGGTCAGGGATTTTTTGTGGTCGGCGATCTCCGCCTCGACATTGCGCAAAGCCTCGTTGGCCTGGCGCGCATGGTGCTTAACCGTGAAGGTCTGAAAAGTAAGCACAAGGAAAAGCGTCAGGACGACGGCTGAGAGAAATCGCATGGGTTGGCTCCAAGGTCGGGAAGGAGGGAGGTCAGGGTGCCCGCATGGGCCGGATTGCCAGTGCGCCGGGCAATCCGAAGCCGGGCCGATCGGGCCCGCGGGTTCGCATCGATTTCCGCCTGCCGAGGTGTCACCACCCGGCGGCTTACCAGGGTAAAGGAGGGGTCAGGCCCGGTTCGGGCTGGAACAGGCACATGGCGCGAGGGCTGAGGGACGCGCCCGGACCGCTCGGCCATAAACGCCTTGACGATTTTGTCTTCAAGGGAATGAAACGACACCACCGCAAGGATGCCCGCTTCTGACAGCAGGCGCTCGGCGGCGGCCAAGCCGTGGGCAAGCTCGTCCAGCTCCTCGTTGATAAAGATCCGAAGGGCCTGAAACGTTCGCGTGGCGGGGTGGATTTTCCGCCCACCTCGCCCGCCAAGCGCCTGCTCAATGACCTTTGCCAAGACCGACGTTCGTTCGATCGGGGCCGAGCCCCGCGCGCGGACAATCGCAGCCGCGATCCGCCCGGCCTGGGGCTCATCGCCGAGGCGCCTGATAATCGCCTTCAAAGACGCCTCATCGGCCTCATTGACGACAGCGGCCGCACTCGGCCCCCCATGGCCCATCCGCATGTCGAGCGGGCCGTCCGTCTGGAAAGAAAACCCGCGCTCACCCTCGTCAAGCTGCATCGAGGAGACACCGAGATCGAGCACCACCCCGTCAGCGCGGGCGAGGTCGCGCTCGGCCAGCATGCGGACCATGCCTGAAAACCGCCCGCTGATAAATTCAAACCGCGTGCCGTATAGGGCCTCAAGTCGGGCCGCATGGACACGAACGTTCGGGTCCCGATCGATGCCAATGACGCGCCCTGCCCCCGCCTCCAATAAGGCGCTGGAATATCCGCCGGCGCCAAAGGTGCCATCGATCAAGGTTTTGTCCTTTTCCGGCGCCAGCGCGGCCAAGACCTCGTTGAGCAAGACAGGGCTGTGGGGCGCGGACGGACGGACCATGTCGTCAAACCTCCGCCGGCAGCGTTAGACTATCGAAGGCGGCAACGAGCTCGCCCACATCCTCGTCGGTAACCAATCCCTCATCGGCATAATGGGCCGGGTTCCATAACTGGAAAGTGTTGCCGAGGCCGACAAACATTACCTCGTCCGTAATGCCCTTTTTCGCTAGGAGCGCGGGGGATGGGCGCACACGGCCTTCCGGGTCGAACAGCAGCATCTCCCCCTCGCCGAAAATCTTGCGGCGCAGCTTCTTGGCAACGGTGGCTTGCAATTTCGATATCATGTTATCGATTTGTTGCATCTTGCGTTCCGAACACGCCTCAAGCGTCATTTCATCAAGGGACGGATAACAATAAAGTCCGGGTGAGCCCGCGGCCGCCAGGACAGACCGGAACCCTGAGGGCACCGACAGCCGCCCCTTGGAGTCGATTTTGTTGATGACCGTCGAATGGAAGAGGTTCACGCGCCTGCCCGCTTTGCCTGTCGCGCCCCCGCCGATCCGACCGCCGGGCACCCGATACGCAACGGCCCAAATCATCAGTAGTTGAATTATGGGATATCATGGTCAGATGTGGTCGTCAATGGGACAGCCTGGTTGATTCCTGTCAAAACAAGAAAAAATTCATTCCGGCTTCAAATCAAAATTGAACGGATAAAGAACAAATCAGAACAAAAAAGGAAAACCCGAGGCGCAGAAAGCATTCGATCTGGGAGGGGGTGGGCAGCGCCTGATGCGCCATGGGTGGTGCTTGGGAAGCGGCCTTGGGCGTCAGACACCCAGGCAACCTGGCGGCACCCAGGCAATCTGGTGGGACCACAATCCGATGGCGTGCAAACGGGGCGCGGAGCGTGCGGGCACTTGGACGTCTGCCGGCCCGCCTGTGCCTTCAAGCCGGCGCGCCGTTGCTTACAAAATGAGGAGAAGACCTGAAAGCACGGAAAAGACGATGACGGTCCAGCCTGCAAAAACCCCGCGCCAGAGAGGAGGCGCCTCATCGAGCTCCATAAAATAATGCATCACCAGAAAGACCTTCACAAATGCCGCGCCAAGCACGGCGATGGCGAGGCGGACGTCCGTTGGCTCGCCGCTCGCTCCAACCGAAAACACGGTGGTCAAGCAGAGGATGATCCAAACAAGCGTGGTTTTGAAATGGGAGGCGGCCATCATCCCTCACCTGATCAAATAAAACAGCGTGAAAAGCACGATCCACAAGATGTCGACCATATGCCAATACACGCCGCCCCCTTCGAGAAGGCGCAACCGCCCAGCGACAAGCGTGTCGGTTTTGATCGATGCGGCAAGGAGGCTCAAGAGAACGAGACCGATCAGAACATGGACGAAGTGAATTCCGGTGAACACGAAGTAAAACATAAAAAACTCGGCTTCCTCGGCCCCGACGCCGCCCCGCGCCTTCTGCACATATTCGGTGATTTTTCCGGCAAGGAAGGCAATCCCGAAGCCAATGGCCATGACAAGCTGGGGGCGCGCCTTGAAGGCTGCACCGACCCGCGCGGTTTTTACCGCCCGGGCAACCAGCCATGAGCTTGTCAGAAGGGCCAGGGTGTTCAGCGTTCCGATGGTCACATTAAGGCTGGCTTGTCCGGCCGCATAGGCGCCCGGTGCTTCCGCCCGATAAACGAGATAGGTGACAAAAAAGATCGCGAAGATCACAAGATCGCCGAGCACAAACATCCACACGCCTTCCTCGCCGGGAAGCCGCCGCCCCTGCACGCCGGAGGAGGCGTGACTCATGTTGCCCTCACTGGATCGGTCAAGCCGCCCTCAGCTGTGCGGATTGCTCGGTCAACGGAGAATGCCATCACGAAAATCCAGGAAAGAAAGAGGGAAAGCGCGAGCCAAAACACCAAAATTCCGTCCCAGGAGAAGGGACCAGATTTGAAGAAAGTAACGAGGGCCCCGGGCAAGAACAGGATCGCGATCCACAGATTGTAATAGCCGACCCAGCGGGGAAACAGCGGTTTGGCCCGACCATCGCACAGCACCGCAACGCCGATCGCCAAGGCTTGAACGCTCAAAACCGTGGCCGGCATCAAGAGATAAAACCAACCGACATCGGTCCAGGCCTGGATTTCCGTGGCTTCCCGCTCTGGCCGAAATGCTGCAACCGTCCAGGCGGCGGCGACAAAGGTGAAGAGAAAGTTTGCGAAAACCCCGAAGACCCCTTGGATGATCGACAAGATGGGGGGGCCATCCTCCACCCGCTGCAATTGGACGGAAATCGCAATCACCCAGAGCACCATCAACACGCTGGCTTGCATCATCACGGTGCCGCCGACGCGGATGAGGGTGCGGTTCTCCTCGTAATGGGCGGCAACCTGCGCCGCGTCATAGGCAGCCGGTAGGGCCGGCATAAAGCCCATAATGATCAGACAAAACAGCATGATCGGCGCAAAGACCGGCCCCGACCAAATACACACGCGCTGGATGCCCTTGTTCATCGCTCCCCCCACTTGCGGTGATGGTGTTCCGGTGACGTTACGCCAAAACTTGCCCGCCAGCCCGACAAATCCCCCACCCGTTTTGGGGGCCCGGCGCCCAAAGCGCACGCGGACGTGATGGCGGTGCTCGGCGCCGCGCCCACCAATCGGGCACCTGGCGATTGCATCGCCGGCGGAAGCCAAAAGGCCCGACACTGTATGGCGACCGGGTTGTTCAGGAGGCGCCCTAAAGGGGTCAGACGGCCTATAAGCCGGGTTCTGTTCGCGGGAGAGTTTCCCGCGCGATGGCCATTCATCTGGGATG
>JBCDJA010000014.1:0-14935 GCA_038748465.1 Pseudomonadota bacterium | reverse complement strand
CGGCAGATGGAAAAAACTAGCCTCCGGGTTTTCGCGGACAAAGGCTGCAACCTTGGGGATCTCATCTGCCTGAAGAATATCGACCTTAACCGTCATGCCGCGTCCCGGTCCGGTGTCTCGTCATTTGTGGGCTGGTCTGTCAGATAGCGCTGATACACCGCGTCCATGGGCGCCCATTCATAAGCACTCAGCAAGCGATCTATGCGGCCTTCCATGCCTAAAAGACCCGTATAATGACGAAAACGGGACCGCCAGGTGAGGCCCGAAACCCGTGGCTGACCAGGGTCGATTTCCCAAGGGTGACAGTAAAAAATAAACGGCTCGGCCAGTTGACGGCGCGCCCGGTCGAGCATCAGGCGGGATAGGGTATAGGGAAGCAGGCGGAAATACCCGCCCCCACCGCCGGCAATGCTTACCCCGCCGAAGCGGGCCGTCGGCATGGGTAGTTCCAAAACCCCGTCCCGGTGGCTGCGGAAGGGCACCCGCGGCGCATCGGGCAAGCCGTAAAGATCATGGTGAACCGGATAAATGCTTGAGGAATAAACAAACCCCTCCTCAGCCAAGATGGTGTGGGCCCACAACACGTCGGCATTGATCGAGAAGGTCGGCGCCCGATATCCTTTAATCTGTACACCGCCGGCATCTTCCAGAAGCCGTTTTGACAAGCGTACATCCTCGCGGAAGGCCTCGGGCGTCTGGGCAAAGACCTGTGAGTGATCATACCCATGGCTTGCCAGCTCGTGCCCCCGCCGAACGATGTCGGCAATAAGGTCCGGCGCCTGCTCTGCTACCCACCCGAGGGTAAAAAAGGTGCCCAAAACCCCGTGGCGCTCAAGCTGATCAAGCAATCGAAGGGTGTTGTCCCGGTAGCGATGCTGCAAAGAACCCCACTCCGATTTGGCGACCTTTCCGGCAAAAGCTTGCACGTGGAAATAGTCTTCCACATCGACGGTAAAGGCATTAGCGGCCGGGGGCGTTGCCCTGCCGGCATCGGCGCACGGTTGGGCCGTTGCCAGGATGTACTGCGCGGGCGATTGCGGCTCTGCCGCCCTGTTAGACTGATTGAGTTCGCTCATGGGTGTTCGGACCGTCCGCATGCCCCTCTCTGGCGGAAACCACCCGGATACCGCTACACAAAAAGTGTGAACAGGGTGACAAATGCCGCCATCGGAAGGAGGTGACCTCGAGTGCTCTCAGTGCTGCAGGCAACTCGATCCGAGCGGATGCCGCCTTAATAGCGCGACCGCCCCAAATAATCGACAAAGGCATGGACCGCCCGGCGCACCGCCTCCTCTTGGACCTCGGGAGGCAGCTTTTGGGTCGGCGAGGTTTTGAACGGCGGCCAGGTCACACCGACCTCGCGGGCGGTTTTGGCGGCCGGGTCCTCGTCACGCTGGTCGCCCGTAATGGATCTCACCCGCGGGGCAGGTTTCTCGGCATCGCCTGCACCCTCGCCTGGCGCGCCGGCCCCAGCGGCAGCAAAAGCTGTCCTGGGCGCCACGTCTTCGGGGTTGACTACCCCATCCGGCTCGGCACGGGGCGTGTTGCCGGCAGGCGGGTCGGGCACCTCGGCTGGCGCTGGGTGCTCTGCCTCAAACCGTGCCGGGTCCACATCCTCAGCTGCCGCTTGACCATTGAGAACCCGCAAGGGCGCGATCTCGAAGGTAACCGGCGCCTCGCTGTCTGCGGCGCTTCCATCGGCCTCCGGCGCGGCGCTTAGCTCCGCCTCAGCTGTCCCATTTTGGGGGTGCGGCTCAGGGTGGACCATCGACAAACCGGGCTTTGCTTCCGGCTTTTGCGCAGCTTCTTTGTCGTTGAACGACTTCAGCGTCGCCTCAGGAAACTTGAATTCTTCAAGCACGATGTCCTCTCCCCCAGCCAGATCATGACCGTCTGGAGAAGAAATATTCTGGAAAGTTGCGGTGTTATCAACCACCTCGCCGATTTCTTCGGTCATCTCGGCGGCAACCTCAGCGACAAGAACCTCGTCAAACACCGATAATTCGTCGAGATATCCACGCAGCATCAGGCGGTTCGATAGGGTGTTGATCTTACGCGGCACGCCGCCGGTGAGGACATGGATCTTGGCAAGGGCGTTCTTGGTGAAATCCGGATTGCCGGTCCATCCCACCTGTTTCAACCGGTGGAGGATGTAAAGCGCGCTATCCTTCATCTGGAGCGGACCCAGATGGTAGGACGCGATCACCCTTTGGCGCAGTTGGTCGAGCTCTGGGTCGGCCAAGATCTGACGCAACTGGGGCTGACCCAGCAAAAAGCTTTGAAACGCCGGTTGGCCGTCGACCATAAGGTTCGACAGCATGCGCATTTCTTCAAGGGACTGGCGGGTGAGGTTTTGCGCTTCGTCGATGAAAATCAGGCAACGGCGTCCATGGCGGGCCGCCTCCCGGGCGAAAAACTCCAGCCCATGGATCATCGATGCTTTTGACAGCCCATCATCGTCGATGCCGAACGACACCGCGATCATCCGCAAAAGCTGTTCGTGATCGAGATTTGTGCTCACCACATGGGCGGGCAGATAGTGCTGTGTATCGAGTTGAGCCAGGAGGTGCTGGACGAGGGTTGTCTTGCCGCAGCCAACCTCGCCGGTGATGACGATGAACCCCTCGCCCTGATGGAGCCCATAGCGCAAATGGGCGAGCGCGCGTTGGTGCGCCTCACTGTTGAAGAACAAGCGATGGTCGGGAGACAGCGCAAAAGGCGCGCTCTTTAGCCCGTAATACTGCTCATACACGAGGGGTCCCGCTCACCACTCTTTAGACACCTGAACGAGCGCGGCGTTTTCTGAGATCGTATCCAGCAGCTCGAATTCCTGCTGACGGTATGCATATCGGATACCAGCTGTCACGTCGCGCGAGACCAAATAATCAAATCCCACAATGCCAAAATAAACATCCGTGTCGTCAATCGACCCGGTGTCATCGGTGGTCGCGTAACCGCCCGTCAAGGACGCGGTGAGGACCCGGTTGATTTGCCGGGCGATCGTGGCATCGAAGGTCGTGGTTTCATCGATCTGGTCGCTCGCCTCAAAATCGCGCTCCCGGTAGCTCGCGCCGATGCGATAGCTCGTGAGCCCGCGGGTCCCAAACACCTCAATGCGCGCTTGCTCTTCAATCGAGGACGCATCGCCGTCTTGCACATTGCCATCGCCGAGCACGATTTGCTCGGGGTTGTCGAAGTCAAAATCCTCCACACCCTGGAGGGCGATGTCCTCGTCCCGCACAAACTCCACCGTGTACCGCGCGCGCAGATTGAACGCCGGCGCGAGCGCAAAATCTGCTTCGGCCTGGTAGAAATCATCGCCAAAGCGTTGCCCCGCCTCGGCCCGCAGCTCAATTCTCTGGTCAGGATTGTATTCAAAGCCGACGGTCCAAATCGGATTGTCTTCAGTGTCTTCGTCAACATCAGAGCTGTCGATAGTTTCGTAACCGGCCCGGGCTAGGAGCCGCAGATCGGCGCGCACCGGCACGCTCACAGAGCCCAACCAGGTCAGCTGCTCATCGTCATCATCGGACTTGTCGTAATCGAAGAGCGCGCTCCACCGCAGGCCCTGCTCCTCCCCGGGGCTGCGAAGCTCCACAAGTCCGCCGACGGATGAGGTGTCCTCGTTCAGATCGTCCTCATCGGTATTGCCAACCGCCTCATAGGTGGTACCCGACACCCGGCCCCGCACTTCGGTCTCGATCCCGCGTGCCGGACGGAACACAACATAAGGACTGACGAGGCCGGTGAATTGGCGTTGGCGTTCATTATCGACCGATCGCGGCAAGGCCGGCTGGGCGATGTCCTCGTCGATCGTCTCCTCATTGATGACGCCAACAACCTCAATGAAAAACAGATCGTCGAGCGCCTGCACCTCGCCGCGCGCATTAACCTGATGGCGGAAGTCGTTGAATTCGGAGCGGTCCAGATACGTATCGTAGGAGGACGCAGCAAAGACGAAAAACTCGCTGCGGCGCGTTTCCCGAGAAATATTGACGATTTGGGTAACCTGGCCAACGACATCTGATTCTTCGTCATCGGACGACAGCGCGACATTATCTGTTCCGAGAACAGATAGTCTTGTAACCGGCGTGATGTCGATGCGGGCGCCTACAGGCGCGGTCAGAGCAGAAAATGCCCCAAGAAACGCGAAGGGAAGAAGGCTCGCTTTAACCGTTTTTAACGGCGTCTTCCGGTGGATATGCTTCGGCATCCGGCTCATCCTCGGATTTGTAGTATCCGTAGTAATTGTAATCGCCGGAGTGAATATCTTTGACCTTGTTCAAGATAAGGTTAATGTTCGGGCAACCACTCATCAGGTCGACAGACCGCTTCACTTGCGTGCGCGTGGTCCGCTCGGCCTCCACAACCAAAACCACCTGCCCGACCAGCCCGGCCAAGACCGGCGTTTCGGTGGTCATCAAAACAGGTGGGGTGTCGATGATGATAATCCGATCGTTGTAACGGGTCGCGAGATCCTGCATCAGCACCGTCATTTCGGGGCCGGCCAAAAGCTCGGTCGTGTTTTGCTCGTGATTGCCCGAGGGCAGGATCGTCAGATTGGGGATGTTTGTGCGGATGAGCACATCGGCCAGATCGATGCTCGGGTCGGTGAGCATATCCATAAAGCCGGTCTTGGCTCGAAAATTCAGCCGGCGAGGCACATCCCGCTTCACGACATCTGAATCGACGAGCAGCACATTAAGCCCCCGCTCCGAGGCGATGCTCATCGCGAGATTGATTGCAACGAACGTCTTGCCCTCGTCCTCATTTGCGCTCGTGACCAACATCACATGGTCAAGATGGCCACCGGTGCGCAATGCGCCAACCGCGTTGCGCAAAAGCGGTCGCTTGATGGAGCGAAACTCTTCAATGATCGTGGAGCGCTGGGCGCCGGGGGTCACATATCCTTCGCGGCGCAGCTGACCGAGATTGATTTCCACATAATTGCGGGTCGAGGACGGGTCGGCCTCATCGTCGGCAACCCGGCGCGGGGCAGGCCGTTTGCGCGCGGCAGGGCGCCCTGAATTGAGATCTTCGTAGGGGAACGGCTTTGAGGCTTCACCGCTCTTGGCAAGGCCGGGAGCAAGCTTGTCGTCCATCGTGTCGACGAGACGCTCGACCAGGGAGCGCTTGGCCCGCTCCTCAACCCGGCTTAATTCTCGGTTCTCGTCCGCGTCTCGCGCTGCCTGTTGATCGCTCGCCATTTTCAGCCCCCGCTCAGGCCCGCAATTGTGTCAGAAGGGGAAGGATCAAGATGACCGCCCCGATGAAGACGACCGGTGTCGCGGCCATCGCGCCGAAGAAAACATATTGCAGCCGCCGATTTGCCGGCTTGGTTTCCTCGTCGTTAAACAACGACACAGAGCCGACAACCGGCAATCCAAAGGTGTCTTGCAGGCGCGCTGTCGAGGGGAAACTATCTTCCATCTGTCCACGGAGATACGCCGAGGAGACGCCGCCACCGAGGCCGATGACCAAAAGCGCCGCCAAATAAAGGATCCGCGGCGGACCGACAGGCCGCGCCGGCAAGAACGCCTCTTGCAGAATATCGAACGTCACGGCGGGCGTGTCGTTGTCCACATCGCGGGTCAGCAAGGCCCGCTCCCGCTTTTTCAGAAGATCGTCATAGGTCGCTTTGATTTGGTTGTAATCGCGCGTCAGATCGAGGGATTGCGCCTCAATCTGCGGGGCGACCACCGCCATCTTTTCAAGTTCGACGATCTGCTCTTGGGCTAGCTTGAGCCGGCGATCAACCCGGCCAACCTCGGCATTGGCATCAACGAGCTTTAAGGCCAATTGCTCATAGAGCGGGTTCGGCACTTGGGTGCGGGCACCGATGCTGCCCGGGCCGGCAATGCCCTTGCGCTCTAGGTCGTATTGATTAAGCAGCGCATCGAGGCGGCGTTTGGCGGAGCGCACATCGGGATGCTCATCCGTATACCGCCCTTTCATTTCCTCAAGCTCGGCTCTTAACGCGCTGATCTGCCCGAGCGTCGTGGTGGCTTTGGCATTGCCGACGATGACTTGGGGTGCTGATTCAAGATCTAAAAATTGCTTGGTTTGTCCAATCTGACGGGCGATGGAATCCCGGCTGATTTGCGCCTCTTCGAGCTTGAACTGGATATCGGCAGCATTGCTGCGCGCGCCGGCAATCTTTTCAGCATAGGTCCCGGTGCCGCCAAGGAGCAACGAATGCTCGGCCTGGAAGGCGGCGACCCGTTGCTCCGCCTCGCGCAGGCTGCGCTCCCAGGTTTTCAGCTTGCTTTCGATGACCTCAAGGGATTCCTGCAAATCTTGGCGGTTTTCCCCGAGATTGCGCTCCACAAAGGTATTAAGAAGGGCAGCCACAACATCGCGCGCAGCACGCGCTTCGGTGTCCTCAAACTCTACGGTGAAGACGTTGTTCTGGTCTTTGGTAATGTCGACGCGCTGTTCGATATAATTGATCGCATATTCCCACTGGCCGGGGGCATCGCCGAAGATTTTATCGCGCTCGGTCTCCCGGATGACGCGCACAATGCTCTCTCGGCTGAGAAGTTCTTGGCGCATCACCTCGACTTGCCGGTCTACCTCGGGATCGACGGTCAGGTCTTGCATCAGCTCACGCAGGACCGAATCGGTGTTCACATACACTTTCGCTTCGGAGCGATATTGGTCTGGCAATAAGAGGACGTAAATCGTGCCGATGACGAGGATCACCCAGCAAATCGCAACACCAAACCAGCGCCACCGCCACATCGCCGACAGCTGGTTTTTCAGCATTTGCAGATTGAATTCCATGGCCTACCTTGCGTCTCTTATTTCGTCCACTGTCGATGCATCTGCATCCAATCGCTCATCCACCTTCTGTCCTTAAGCTGACGTCCAGGCCTTCGCGCGCGATCTTAATCCGTTACGTGTCCCGGCATCTTCCAGCCGCCCGACAAGGTGATGCCAATCCGCCTTGATCATCGCCGGCCTAAAACCGTTTTTCCGGGACGATCAGAACATCGCCGGGCAACAGCGTGACATTGGCCGAGACATCGGCATTGCGCAGCAGATCCCCGAGCCGGACCCGATACGATTTTTCCTCATCGCCCTCGCGCCGAACGATAACGGCACGGTTGCCGGCGGCAAATTCCGTCAGCCCACCCACTTCAAGGGCCGCATCGAGCACCGTCATACCTTGCCGAAACGGGATCGCCCGCTCGTTCGTTACCTCACCGATAATCCGGATCTGCTCGCTGAACTGTCCGATAAAATCGGTGACAATAACCGTAACGTTCGGCTCAAGGATGAATTCGGCGAATTGGGTCTCAAGTTCCGATCCCAATTGGCCGGGCGTTTTACCGGCTGCCTGCAAGTCTTCGATCAAGGGCACCGAAATTTTGCCGTCCGGACGCACCGGAACCTTGGACGACAAATCGGGATGGCGCCAGACAAAGATCTCCAGGTCATCGCCCGGGCCGATCAAGTAATTGTCAATTTGCTGGGTTTGCTCGGCAATGGGCGGTGCCTCTGGATAGCGGCTGGCGCACGCGCTCAAGGCAAGGGCCGCCAGCAAGACGCCGATCCAACGAAAAGACTTGGCAAGGTTTGTCGGCACGAAAACAATCCCCTATTCGAGTGGGCAACAGGCCTAAGCGCATAGCTAATCCCGTGCCAGGACATAACAGTCTGTGGTTAATGGAGGGTGTTGATAAACGGAAAATGCCGATTATGGAAATACTGTGGCGGGGCGCTGAGGAGGGCTGGTTACCGGCAAGACATCAGGTCGCAGGGGCGTCGCAGGCAGGCTTCTGGAAGACCTTGGAGGGGTGGGGCCTCCGAGGGCCCGCAGGAGTAAGGCCCTCGGGCCCTATCCTCTGCGCGGCGGCAGGCCTTAGCTTTCGCGGAAACTGCGGCGGAAGAGATCGGAGACCGGCTGCATAAGATACCCAACCAAGGTCTGCTCCCCGGTCACGATCACCACCTCAGCTGGCATCCCCGCCACAAGTTCCAACTTCTGGTCGAGTGCCCTCAGCTCATCGCGATCAACGGTAACCTGCGCCTTGAAATACATCTCGCCCGTGGCTGGATCGGTCAGGCGGTCTGCTGAGACATGGCGCACGGTGCCTTCGATTTTCGGCAGGTTGCGCTGGGAAAAGGCGCTCAAATGCACTTGGGCGCGCAAGCCGGTTTCAACCACATCGATATCGGTCGGCGAGACCCGAACATCGATCAGAAGATCATCTTCCGAGGGCACGATATCGAGCAGCGGTTCACCGGGCTGCACTACGCCGCCTGGGGTATGGACCTGCAGGGCCACGACGGTGCCCGCGACGGGCGCGGTGATTTCTACCCGCTGGAGCACGTCACGGCTTGCCGCGAGGCGCTCGGTAACCTCGCTGAGGCTCGTGTGGGTGTCGGTGATTTGCCGGCCAACATTCTCCTGGAATTCTGTTTCGAAGGCCGCCAGCTCAAGTTCCGCCTCGCCAATGGCTTGCTCGGCCCGCGCAATCAACGCCAGATTTTCGCCGCGCTCGGCGATCAGTTCCGCTTCCGATCGCTTCAAGGCCAAATGGCGGGGCACGGTTTCAAGACCGTCCTTAAGCAGATATTCCACATTGCCGATTTCCGTTTGCAAGAAGGCGATTTGCTTTGTCTGCCCATCGACCATGGATCGGAGACCTTTGATTTCTTCCTGCAGCTGAGCAACCCGTTTTGTGAGGATACCCCGGCGCTCGGCGCGCGCCTGGCGCTCGGCAATCATGATGTCGCGCTGGGCTTTCACGATTTGGCGAACCTCCGGATCGGCGGCCGCTTGCTCGATCCAAGTCGGCAACACAAGGTCCGGCTGGCCGGCCTGCACGGCGGCAAGGCGCGCCTGCTGGGTCGCCAAGGTGTAATATTGGTTCTCGAGCACCTGATAGGAGGTTTCTGCCAGGGTGTTATCGAGCACGACAAGGGGCGCGCCCGCGGCCACCACATCGCCATCGCGCACCAAAATTTGCTTAACGATCCCCCCTTCAAGGTGCTGGACGGTCTTGCGATTGGTATCTGGGCTGATGACCCCTTGGGCGATGGCCGCACTCGACAAGGGTGCCAGGGCACTCCAAGCCAGCATGAAGACAACAAATGCGGCCACGACAACGACGGCCGCCCGCTCCTCACGCTTTAGAAGATGCGTAAGCTGAATTTCCCCCGGGCTTGGGAGCGAAGGCAGCATGGGGGGCGCAATAGCGGCCGCAGCCCCGCCGGCGCCAACGCTCGGCTCAATCCGTGCGCCCGTCGTCGGGCCCAGTCGGTTCCAGACCCAGTCGCGCAAATCATTCGCCCAATGGCCAGCACCGGCCCCAGCATCCGCCAGCCCCTCTCCTGTTTCGGAAGCGGCGCTATGGGACAGATGGGCCGCCAGCGCTGCCTTGTGGCGCTTGGCCGAGGTGGCTTTCGCTCGTTTCCAGGCGGCGCTATCGACAAAGCCGAAATCATCGTGCAGCGGGCCTTTGCCCGAAGACCCGAAAAGGCCCTTTTTGCCGGGTTTGTCGGGGTTTGACCACGGAAGCCGTTTGAATTTTTTGCCCTGTCTTTTGATGAGGGCTGGGCCGGCTTGCGCGCGCCCGACGCTGCTTAACGGCACCGGCTTGGCAAAGGCGGGTTGATCGGAGGGGAAAGGCGGCCTTGGGGCTTTTTTCCCCGCGCGAGGGCCAGGTGCTTGCCGATCCTGTGCATCAGCGGGGCCTTGCGGGCCATCGGCGCGGCTTTGTCGGCCAACCTCGCCCATCTCACCCCTCTCGCCCATTTCGGGTTCGACCGGATGCTGATCGTTTGATGGCGGACGGGTAGCCGGGCGGTCTTGCCCGAGCGATTGAAGACGCAAACTCCAGAGTTTCATCGCGCGCCCTCCCCACGGAGCCGAGTATCCATTCCCGCCACCGGTGAGCGAGCGGCCCCCACCTCGGCGATGACCTCATCGCACGGTCCCAGCATGCGCACTTTGCCGTCCACCAAGATCAAGAGCTTGTCGACATGGGAGATGACCGAGGTGCGATGGGCGACCATGACAACGCTGGTCCCATCCTTACGCAGACGATCGATCGTTTTCATCAGGGCGATTTCGCCCTCCTGGTCAAGATTTGAGTTGGGCTCATCAAGGACCAAAAGACAGGGATTGCCATAAAGGGCGCGAGCAAGCCCCAGGCGTTGGCGCTGGCCACCGGAGAGCAAAGGCCCCACCTCAGAGACAGGCGTATTGTATCCATCGGCAAGGCGCAGAACCATATCGTGCACGTCGGCGCGCTTGGCAGCCTCGATCACCTGATCGCTATCGGGATCGGCCATACGGGCAATATTCTCGGCCACCGTTCCATCGAAAAGCGACACCATTTGCGGCAGGTAACCCACATGCTCGCCAAATTGATTGCGCGGCCAGCTGCGCACATCCGCCCCGTCAAGGCGCACCGCCCCATCGGTCGGTGACAGGACACCGACAAGCAGCCGGCATAAGGTGCTTTTGCCCGATGCGGAGGGACCGACAACGGCAATCGCCTCGCCCGGATCAAGGTCGAAGGACACCGCATCGATGATGGGGCGCTTGGTGCCCTTGGGCTCATAGGTGACCGCCTCGACGGACAGCCGGCCCTCGGGCTTGGTCAGCCGAAGCTTCTCGCTCTCCCCCTCCCCGTGCTCCAGCACGTCGCGGATGCGCTGATAAGCGGCCCGGGCATTTTGGAGGTTGCGCCAGGCGCCGACCGATTGCTCGACCGGTGCAAGGCCCCGACCGAGCAAGATCGAAGCGGCGATCATCCCACCTGCGGTGAGCGACCCGCCGATGACCAGATACGCGCCAAGCCCCAAAATCGCGACTTGGACAAAGATCCGAATGGCCTTGATGTAACCAGAGATTTCCGCCGAGCGATCGGAGGCGCGGAGCTGCTTTTGCAGCGCCTCGTTGTTGTGCTGGGACCAGCGGCGCAGCAGCGAGGGCATCATGCCCATGGCTTGCACCACCTCCGAATTGCGCACTGCGCCCTCGGCTTGGGACCAGGCGGCAAGTTGCTTTTCGCCGGCCTGGCGCGTCGGCGCCCGGGTCGCAAATTCACTCACCAAAGCGAGCACGAAAAGCGCTACCGCCCCAAGCAGCGCAACGACGCCCAGCAGGGGGTGAAGGAAGAAAATAATGAGGACGAAGAATGGGACCCAGGGGGAGTCAAGGAAGGGGATAATCCCCTGGCCGCCCAAAAAGCCGCGCAACGAGGACACATCGCGCATCGGCTCGGCGCTGACTTCATTAGTCCCATGGGCGCGCTGGATTGAGGAGGACAGGACGGGGATCGCAAGGCGTTGGTCGAACCACAGTCCAATGCGGGTCAAGGTGCGCTGGCGCAGCGTGTCGAGCTGGCCGAGCACAAAGATCGCCACCGCGGCGATCAAGGTCAGCATAATCAGGGTTTCCACCCGGCCGCTGGTCAGCACCCGGTCAAAGACCTGCATCATGTAAATGGGGGACACCAGCATCAGCAGGTTGAGCACAAAACTGATGCAGAAAACCGTCCAAAAACCCCGACGGCTGTCATCAAGGGTCGATTTCAGGATTTCACGCGGTACGCCAGACTCGGCAACACTATGATCGGCCATGAACAGCAACGCGTCCTTTTGATCATCAAGGTCGAAGCGAAGTGTCATGGCTTTAACGGCAACTCATTGAACGCGACTTAAACGGACCCCTTCAGTTTTAACCATTAATCTTTCGCGGTGGGGGCCTTAAACGTGAATTTCAGTTAACAGTCCGAAACCAAGTATACGCCAGTCTGCATGGGTGGGCATAAATCAAGGAGGGCTGCGACACTGGCGCGCCCACAATGGCACAGCCCTGCTGACTGCCGAAGCGGCGGTGGGGCTGGGACATTTCTGTGCAAACAGGCAGCACGCCAAAATTAAGCGTGTTTTGATTTTTACACAGATTAAAAATACAGCGGGTTGGTTCTCCCGCACACCCCGCCGAAAAGTTCCACCTCACGCCCTGACTATAACTCACGCACCGCCAATAAGATGGCGCAGGGCGCGCTCGGGCGGAGATCCGGGCCCGGTTGGCGCAGACCCGGCCGAAAAGCGGGGCCAGATGTCGATCATGGCGCCGGGAAGATAAGCGCCGATGGTCTCGGCGGTCTCTTCAGGTGGCACCGGACTTTCCGCGCTTTCCGATAAGATGATGTAAGGCGCGGCAAGTCCGGCACCTTTCAGCGTTTCAACGGCCGTGAGGGTGTGGGAAATTGTGCCAAGATAGGTGCCGGCAACGAGCACCGTGCGTAGCTCTATCGCGGCCGCAAGATCCACCATCAAGTCGCGCACCCGGTAACCGAGCGTCATCGGCGCCATCACCCCGCCAACCCCCTCAATCAGGATCGGCCCCTTGGCCTCCGTGATCGTTTGGCGGCAGACCCCGAGGACATCCTCGCGGGTGATCGACAGCCCCTCCCGACGCGCGGCCATGTCTGGGCTCAACGCCGGTTTTAATCGCCAGGGCGAAATCCTATCCAAGGCCGTCGGCGGATCGAGGTTGAGCGCTTCGGCAAGACGCCATGGGTCGCTTCCCGTCGGATCGTCGGGATCGATGCCACTGGCAAGCGGCTTAAGCACCGAGGGCGTAGCGCCCGTGCGGGTCAACTCGGCTGCGAGCCCGGCGGTGACGACTGTTTTGCCGATTTCCGTGCCGGTTGCGGTGATGAACAGAAGCGGCGCCATGGCTCCTCACGCAATGTCGCGGGTGCGGCGAAGGAGCGGCACAAGCACTTGCAGTAACCGGTCGATATCAGATCGCCGGTGGGCGGCCGAAAACGCGAACCGTAACCGAGATGTTCCCTCGGGGACGGTCGGCGGGCGGTAGGCATTGACCAGGAAGCCGGCCTCCTCAAGCGCCCGCGACAACCCCATGGCCGCTTCCGGCGCGCCGACAATCAGCGGAACGATCGGCGATTGCGGGTCCGGCAGATCAAGCGCGGCCGAGAAATACCGAGCGTTTTCGACCGGCAGGGCCACGCGGTCCGGCTCTGTGGCGATCACATCGAGCGCCGCTGAGGCAGCCGCGAGGGCCGCTGGCGGCAGCCCGGTGGTATAGATAAAGCCTCTCGCTCTTGTCCGCATCAGGTCGGTCACCGCCCGCGAAGCGCATAGATACCCCCCGTAAGACCCGATCGCCTTCGACAAAGTGCCCATTTGCAGCGGCACGTCCGGAACCGGATCGAACGCGAAGGACGAGCCGCGCCCCTCCCCCACGACGCCGATGCCATGGGCGTCGTCGGACATCAGCCACGCGTCATAGTCCTCAGCCAAAGCCGCGAGCCCTGGCAGAGGCGCGATGTCCCCGTCCATGCTGAACACGCCGTCCGTGAGGATCATCGCGCGCTCATGGTGGCTGCGAAACCGCTTCAACAGTTCCTCAACGTGCGCCAGGTCGTTGTGGCGAAACGAGAAAAGGCGCGCCCTTGAAAGCCGCGCCCCGGCATAAAGGCACGCATGGGCCAACTCATCGATCAGCACCATATCCCGCACCCCCACAAGGGTCGGCGCGATGGAGATATTGGCAAGATAGCCTGAGCCGAACACGATCGCGTCTTCGGTGCCCTTCAGGTCCGCAAGTTTTGCCTCGAGTTCCTCGTAAAGCGGGCCGTTGCCCGTCACGAGGCGGGAGGCGCCGGCCCCCACGCCAAATTGAACCACCGCATCGACAGCCCGGCGTTTGGTGAAAGGGTCCGTCGTGAGGTTCAAATAATCGTTGCAGCTGAAGGAGATAAGCCGCCGGGGGCCGCGTACGGCGCGCGCCGGCCCGGTCCGATCCGTTTCAATGAGGGTCCGCCGCAAATGGCGCGCCTCCAAATCGGCAAGCTTGTCGCGGGCAAAGTGCTCAAGACTGTCGCTCATTCCCTTAACTCCACCCTATCCCCACGCCGGTGAATCCCGCCCGCGCACCACGTTCGCGCGCTTGACGGTCGCTGCGGTTCCTCGGCATTGTCGGGGTCCGGCAACCCCGCTTTTCAGTCAATGGCCTTCAATGACCTATTCTCTTCCCCCCTCAAAGCACGATTTGGACCTTACGCCCACCTCGGCGATGCCCAGCCTGGAGCCTCGGTCCGATTGGAGCCGGGAGGAGATCGCGGCCCTCTTCGACAAGCCCTTTATGGATCTCGTTTTCGAAGCCCAACTCGTGCACCGGGCTGCCTTCGATCCGAACGCGATCCAACTCTCGACCCTGTTGTCGATCAAAACCGGGGGTTGCCCGGAGGACTGCTCCTATTGCTCGCAAAGCGCAAAATTCGACACTGGCCTCAAAGCCTCAAAGCTTATGGAGGTGCAGCGGGTGGTCGCCGAGGCGCGCCGCGCGAAGGAAGGCGGGGCGAGCCGCTATTGCATGGGAGCGGCGTGGCGGAACCCAAAAGACCGGGACATGGACAAACTTTGCACGATGGTCCGCGAGGTGAAAGGTCTCGGGCTCGAAACCTGCATGACCCTTGGTATGCTGACGACCGACCAGGCGGAACAACTCGCCGATGCAGGCCTTGATTATTACAATCACAACATCGACACCTCGCCTGAGTTTTACGACAAGGTCATCACCACACGGACCTTCGATGACCGATTGGAGACCCTAGACCGGGTGCGCGCGGCCGGCATGAATGTGTGTTGCGGGGGCATTTTGGGGCTTGGTGAAAGCCGCGAGGACAGGGTTGGCTTCTTGCATAGTCTCGCAACCCTCTCCCATCACCCCGAAAGCGTGCCGATTAACATGCTGGTGCGCGTGCCGGGAACGCCCCTGGGCGAGACCGCAAGCGTTGAGCCGCTCGAATTTGTCCGCACGATTGCGGTCGCCCGCCTTGTCATGCCGCGCTCTATGGTTCGCCTTTCCGCCGGCCGGGAGGAGATGAGCGATGAGGTGCAGGCCCTCGCCTTCCTGGCGGGTGCCAACTCCATCTTCCTT
>JBCDJA010000013.1:0-15203 GCA_038748465.1 Pseudomonadota bacterium | reverse complement strand
CTCAAAGCTCGTCTTCTATCCCATCCCGGAAATTCTCGTGAATTTGAACACCGGTGGGGGCGGCAGCAAAATGTATCTCAAGCTCAATGTGGAGCTGGAGTTGCGCGCCGGGGCCGATTTGACAGCGCTTGAGGCGGTCATGCCGCGCATTGTCGATAAGTTTCAACTCTATCTGCGGGAATTGCGACTTGAAGATCTGCAAGGCTCCGCGGGCATGTTCCGTATCAAGGAAGAATTGCTGCGGCGGGTGAACCTCGCGGCAAAACCGGTGGTCGTTTACGACGTCTTGTTCAAGGAACTCGTGATCCAATAGGGCGGAGGCGGAAGAAGTAGTATGTCGCCTGACGACGTCGATCAGGATGAAATGGCCTCTGAATGGGAGGCCGCTGCAGCAGCCGAGCCCGATGCTGAGGACGGGGGCGAGGAGGCCGCTGCATCCGAATGGGAATCCATGCTCGACGAGGGCGGCGAGGGAGATGAAGATCTCGGCGGCGGCTCGGAGCGGGTGCTCGATCAAGATGAGATCGACAGCCTCTTAGGCTTTGATGTCGGCGATGACGATGACGGGGAAACGAGCGGTATCCGCGCCATCATCAACTCAACGCTCGTCTCCTATGAGCGGTTGCCGATGCTTGAAATAGTCTTTGACCGGCTTGTCCGGTTGATGACGACGTCGTTGCGGAACTTCACCTCAGACAATGTGGAGGTGAGCCTTGATAACATCTCCTCCATCCGCTTTGGCGACTACCTCAATTCGATCCCCCTGCCGGCAATCTTGTCGGTTTTCAGGGCGGAGGAACTCGATAATTACGGCCTCTTTACCGTCGATTCCAATCTGATTTATTCGATTGTCGATGTCCTGTTGGGCGGCCGGCGCGGCACCGCCGCCATGCGGATCGAGGGCCGTCCGTATACAACAATCGAGCGCAATCTGGTTCAGCGCATGATCGAGATCGTGTTGAAAGACATGATCTTGGCCTTTGAGCCCTTATCTAAAATCACCTTTGAGCTCGACCGGCTTGAGACCAATCCGCGCTTTGCGGCGATTGCGCGCCCGGCCAATGCTGCGATTTTGGTCAAACTCCGCATCGATATGGAAGACCGGGGGGGCCGGCTTGAATTGCTGTTGCCTTATGCAACCCTCGAGCCGATCCGAAAACTCCTCCTACAGATGTTTATGGGGGAGAAGTTCGGTCGTGACTCAATCTGGGAAGGCCATCTTGCGACCGAGCTATGGGCAACGGAAATTCAGCTGGAGGCCGTCCTTGACGAGCTGACGATGACACTCGGCGATGTGATGAACCTCTCGCCGGGTCAAACCGTGATGTTGAATACGGATTCGAAAGGGCAGGTCGCACTGCGCTGCGGCGGTGTGCATTTGCTGAACGGGGCGTTGGGGCGCCTGGGTCATAAGGTGGCCGTGCGTGTGGATCAGGTGGTCCGGCGCGCGGTCGACCCGGATTTGTTCTAAGGGGCGCGGCGATGTGGATTGGCTATGCGTTAGAGGGCCTGCTTGCGGTGTTGCTGATCATCACCATCGCCTATTGCATCGTGCTCGATCGGCGGTTGAAGGCGATGCGGTCCGGCAAGGACGGCCTTAAGGAAGTGATCTTAGGGCTTAACGATTCAACGCTACGCGCCCAGCAAGGGATTGCTCAATTGCGTTCAGCCGGCGAGCAAGCGGGCCGCGAGCTTGCGGACCGGATCCGGGAGGGTCGGTCCCTTGCCGATGAATTGTCTTTGATGATCGAAAGCGGCAACAACCTCGCGGACCGGCTGGAAAGCCTGTGCGAACCGGCCGCCGATCAGGTCAAACGGCAGGTGGCCGCGAGCGTGCCCCAGCCCACCCAAACGCCTCGCAGCGCGCCAGCGCGTGCCGGCGGCACCCGAGCGCCCGAGCCAGCCGGTCACCCCTCGGCCAGTCAATCGGGTGAGACGGGTGCTGAAATTCTGAAAGCTTTACAGCGGGCCCGATAGCGACCGGGTTTGCCAGAGATGTGTGTTTGGAGGACGTGATGCCACGGCTGAAAATCCTGCCGGCGCTTGCCTTAATCGCGATTGCCTTGCTCTCCCTCCGGGGGGCTGCCTCCCTCTTTACGGCCGATGATCCGTTCGCCGCCATACAGCCCGCTTATGCGGCCGGGGAGGGTGACAAAAAGAAAAGCAAGAAAGACAAGGACACTGAGAAGGTGTCGATCGACGAGCCGGCCGAGATCCCAAGGCCAGCGCGGCCCCCCATGTCGTCGAGTATCGTGAGCCCTGCAGAATTGGAGGTGCTTGAGAGTCTTGGGGACCGGCGAAAGGAAATTGAGGCACGGATCAAAGAGATCGAGATGAAACAATCCCTGCTCACCGCGACCGAGAAACGGGTTGAGGCGCGGATTGCAGAGTTGAAAGACATCGAGACTGAAATCCAAAACCTGCTTGGCCAGCGTGAAGCCGCAGAAGAAGAGCAAATCGCCCGGCTGGTCAAAGTCTATGAGAGCATGAAGGCCAAGGACGCCGCGCGGATCTTCGATAAGCTGGATCGCAGCATCCTGATCAATGTCGCCTCACGCATGAAGGAATCGAAGATCGCCGCCGTGATGTCAAAGATGGATGCAGCCTCCGCACAGGAATTGACGGCCATGCTGGCGAACCGACTTGACCTTTTGGCTGCCCAAGACCCAGCCATGGACCTTATCCCGTAACCGCACCGATGGGGCTATTTTAGGCCCTGTTAACGCAAAACCGGCAGAACTTGAGCCGTCTTTTTCCTGGTTGACCAGAACGTATTCCATGCTCAAGCGACGACTGTCTCCAAGACAAAAACGGTGGATCGCCCGCCGGGGCGGGCTGAGGCCGTCGCGATTGGTGATCCGTCTGGGGCTGTTGCTCACCGTCGTTTTGGGCCTTGTGGCGGTGCCGGGGGCGTTTGCCCAGGGACCCAAGGTCACCCCGGTTTCGGTCGATACCAGTGAGGGGTTCGGCCGTCTTTTGTTTGATCTGCCCGTGGGAACCACGGCAAGCGCCTCGCTCAGCAACACGGTGCTGGTGATCCGATTCTCCGCACCCGTCGCGATCGATACCCAGCGTCTTGCCTTGTCCACTTCGCGGTTTGTGGCGTTGGTGCGCCAGGATCCAAATGGGCAAAGCTTGCGGCTCGCGCTGAGCCAGCCGCTCGATTTGACCACCTCACGGGATGGGCAATTGTTTGCCGTGGACCTGCTTCCGCGCTCGTTCAACGGGCCGATCCCGACCCTCATTCCGGCGCCCAAGCCGCCCGCCGACCCCCAGCCCGAACCCGAACCTGAAGCGCCGAGCGATGCTTCGGCCCTTGAAGCTCTCGCTGCGGCCGAAGAGGCGGCCATGGCCCTTCTGGAGGCGGGCGAGGCTCCGTCACAACCCGGTGCGGACATGGCAGACAAGGCGCCCCCCGCGCTCGAGCAGCAGCCTTTTGAGGGCACGATCGAACCCCTGCCAATCCAGGTGAGCGCCAACGATTATTTCACCCGCGTGCTGTTTCGGTGGCCGGAAAAAGTGACCTATGCGGTCAAATCCCAACCGGGGTCGCTGACCGTGCATTTTGACCGTCCGGCCCGGCCGCGCTTGGCGCCCTTGCGTGTCGATCCCCCGTTACCGATCCTCGGTGCGGTCGCGCAAAATGAACGGGACGGATTGTCGGTCACCCTGACCTTGGGTCCCGGCACTGTGCATCGACACCATCAGGACGGCGATGGGGTGATCATCGATCTGATTTCTGGTGATGCCGCGCTGGCGCTGGATGCGACGGATACGAAAGACAGTGAAGGGTACACTGACGGTAAAAACTCTGACGGCAAGCCGGACAAGGCGGAAGGCGCCGCCGATCACTCCGATCTCGGCGACCATAAGAAAGGCGCCCAGGACGAGCATCCGGGCGACCATCCGAAAGACAAAAAAGCTGCCGGCAAAAAAGACGAGAGGCACAGCGGACTTGAGGTGCCGGACGTTGCGGACTTGCAGGATACGGCAGGCGGCGATGCACCGGACCCGGACTCCCGCCCCGTTGATGGACTTGCCTCGTTAGTCGGCGAAACGCCTGACCTGGTATCCCCCTTGCCGAATGCGGATGGCGATGCGTCCGAGAGCCCGGCCAAGGCGCCCGACCCGCCCGTTGTGCGGGGCATGCCCGTGGGCGATTCGGGAGAGCCTGTTGTGGTGACGCTCACCCAGGCCACCGAGGGCATTACGCTCGATTTTCCGGTGGGGCCCACGGTTCCAGCGGCCATCTTCAAAAGGGCGGGCTATGTATGGCTCGCCTTTGATGCATTGCGGCCCATCGATCTGTCGGCCATCAATCCGAACAATCTTTTTGAGTTGAAGGCCGCCGAGGTGACGGCTCACCCAAACCTCTCGCTCGTTCGCCTCGAGCCGCTGGAAAATGTCTTAGTCTCAGCGGTGCCCTCCGAACAGGGATGGACACTGACCTTGGGTGAAATCCTGCTGGGTGTTCCCAAGTCCCTAACGATGCGGAAAATTCGCGATACGGAAAACGGCAATCGGGTCGAAATTCCGTTCCCCGGGCTTTCGGGTATCCACCGGGTGCGCGATCCGGAAATCGGTGATGAGATGTTCATTGTCACCGGCATTCCGCCGGCGCGGGGATTGGCGAAAACCCGCAGGCTTGCCGAGTTTGAAACCTTGGTTTCGCTCCATGGATTGGCGGTCGATCCGTTGCGCGATGATCTCTTGGTCAACCGGGTTGCCGAAAAGGTGGTAATCGGCACGCGCGAGGGGCTTTTCATTTCCGAGAGCGATGTGTGCGTCGCCGGCTCGAGCCTGAGAAAATCCACGAATGGGGGCTCGCCGGCCTTTATCGATTATGCCGCTTGGTTGGGCGATCCGGAGGCGTCGTTTTTGCTCGAGGAGCAAAGGCTGCTTGGCAAACTCGCCTCGGCAGCGCCCGACTTTGCCGATCCGCGGCGGATCGATCTGGCGCGCTATTACATCGCAAACGGCCTTCACGCGGAAGCCTCGGGCGTGCTGAAATCGGTCGATGCGGGCCGAGGCCTGCTTGGAAGCGATCCCCATGTTCTAGCCCTAAAAAGCCATGCGGCCTTCGGTCAGGGCCGCTATGGCGATGCGGCCGACGGCTTTGCACAACGTGGTCTGCACGATGATCCGCATGCCGCGCTCTGGCGCAGTCTCGTTTATGCCAAACTGCGCCGGTGGGATGATGCGATCTCGGCATTTAAAGTCGGATCGGAGGTGATGGACCTTTATCCGGAGATTTGGCAACACAGATTTCTCCTTGCGGCGAGCCGGTCTGCCTTGGCTGCCGGCGACCAAGCCTTGGCCGAGACCTATCTGAAGGCCGTGCCGGTTCGTCGCCAATGGGATGCCGTGCAACAAGAGCGCCGTCTGCTCGAAGGGCAGCTTTTGGAGATGCTCGATGAAAAAGCGACGGCCTATGATTATTTTCTCCAGGTGGAGCGGCAAGGTCGGCCGGACCTGGCGGCGGAAGCGCGTTTAGAGCGGTTGCGGCTGGGGCAAATGCTGGGCCGGGTGGTCGGCGAGGCGCTCATCGATGAGCTTGAATCCTTGCGCTTCCAATGGCGCGGCGATGATTTGGAAATCGACATCAACAGGGCCCTTGGTGAGGCCTATTGCGCAACGCGCAATTACCGCGCGTGTTTGCACACCTTCGACCGTGTACAAGGCCATTTTCCGAACCATCCGAGATCGCGCGATCTTTGGCGGGAGAGCGTGAGTGTTTTCCGAGATCTCTTCTTACACGGAGCGGCGGATGATTTGCCGCCCGTGGACGCCCTCGCGCTGTTTTACGAGTTCAAGTCTCTGACGCCGATTGGGCAAGATGGGGATCAAATGATCCGTCAGCTTGCAAATCGTCTTATCGATGTCGATTTGCTGTCCCAGGCCGCGACACTGCTTGACCATCAGGTCAATAACCGTCTGCGGGGGGTTGCTCGGGCCCAAATCGCCGCGACCTTGGCAAGCGTTTATCTCATGGACCGAGACCCGCAAAAAGCTCTTCAATCGTTGCAGGAAACCCGGCAAGCCCGGCTGCCAAGCGATCTGCGCGATCGCCGATTGCTTTTGGAGGCGCGCGCGCTGGCAGCGCTTGGGCGGCACGATCACGCGATTGAAGTGCTGGATGGGGAGGAGAGCGAGGAGGCGCGCTCGCTGAGGGCGGAAGTTCATTGGTCGGCCCAAGATTGGGGCAAAGCAGGCGATGCCTATGAACTCCTCGCCGATGAGGCCTGGCGCGAGGCCCGGCCGGTTCCAGAGAAGGGCAGGCGGCATGCCCTGCGCACCGCCATCGCGTTCTCGCTGGCCGGGGAGCAGGAACGGCTGGCGCGGATCCGGCTTAAATACTTAGCCGAGATGTCTGAAAGCCTCGATGCGCAGGCCTTCCGGGTGGTGACGGAACCGCTTGAGAAACAGGATTTGGCTTATCTTGAGCAAGCGCGGCGGGTCGCCCAAGTGGACCTTTTGCAATCGTTCCTCGACGAGTTCAAAGCCAACCGCGCAGCCCTCACAACGCCCGTTACCAATTAGAAAAAATCCTGGCGATGAGCCTCGCTACAACGGAACCGTGCCGAAGCTTTTCACCAGGCTTCCGGCGATGAGGTTCCAGCCGTCAACGAGGACGAAAAAGATCAGTTTGAACGGCAGTGAGATGATGATCGGTGGCAGCATCATCATCCCCATCGAGAGGAGGATGGACGCGACCACCATGTCGATCACCAAAAACGGAACGAAGATCAGAAATCCGATTTCAAACGCGCGGCGTAACTCCCCCACCATGAAGGCAGGCACCAGCACCCTCAGGGGCGTTGCGTCTGGCGTCTCGGGGGGCTCCACCTGAGCCATATCGAAAAACAGCCGCAGGTCGTCTTCCCGCACCTGGCTCAACATGAAGGTTTTAAAGGGCCCCGTCGTCAAATCGAAGGCGGTGTCGATTTCGACCTCATCATTGAGGTAGGGCTGGACCCCAAAGCGGTAGGCGTTTTCAAAGGTCGGTGCCATGATGAAGGCTGTGAGAAACAGAGCAAGCGCGACGATAACCGAGTTGGGCGGTGCCGTTTGAAGGCCGATTGCCATCCGCAGTAAGGACAGCACCACAACGATCCGGACAAAAGACGTCACCATAACAAGGATCGAGGGCACGAGGCTCAGCACCGTAATCAGCACAACGAGCTGAACAATTCGCTCCGTCAGCGAATTATCGCCGCTGCCGAGATCGAGGGTAATGGTATCGGCATGGGCTGGCGCCAGCCCGGCCACAAGGCCCACGACGATGAGGATCGCCGCAACGCCAAGGCGCCAAACCGGCAAACGCTTTGGCAGCACGGCCTGCAACACACCTTGCCCCGGCCCGATCATCGATTAACCCGGGTTAGGCTGACCACCGAGGCGCCGCTGGAGGCCGCCAAGGTCGCGCCTTCCGGAAGGGTGGTCCCCCCCGGATCATCACCGCCGCCCCCCTCGGTCCGGGACGGGTCCTCGGTGCTATTTGAGACCAGCAAATCGCCAGGCTGGCCAAGCAGCAAAACATGGTCGGTCTCATCGACCCGCACAACAACGAGCCGGCGTTTTGGGTCAAGCGCCAAGGCGTCGACCAAGGTCATCCGCCCGCCGCGCGATGGACGCCCGCGGCCCCCCCCAGCAACAGAGCCTGGCAGCACCCGCTGGCCGGCCCAGGCCACAAGCACAAGCAGCCCCATGACCACGGCAAGCGCGCCCAGATATTTTGCATATGAGAGAGGGTCCATAACCGTCCGGCCATCATTCCGTAGGACCACGATCGTGTCAGGCCAGCGTTTAATCCCGGTTAACGATAAATGAGCCGTTTGGGACAGGCCGTGCCGTGTAAGGATCGGTTAACCGCATCTCTTCATGGGCGGTTAAGGGCCCCGTGGCAGTCTACGGCTCACCGGTGTGAGTTCGCGGAAAGCTCGTCGATGGATCTTTACGGCATCAATCTCTTTAAGGGCCTAAGGCTCAACATGAATTGGCTCAACGCCCGGCAGAACGTCATTGCCGAGAATGTTGCCAATGCAGATACCCCCGGTTACCGCGCCCGGGATCTGGAAAAGCCTGATTTTTCCGCACTTTTTGAGTCTGTCTCGCGCGGCGATGGAGCGCGTGGCCACAAACCCCATGCGGGCGAAGCGCCTGTCGGCGGTGTTGGATCCTCCGAGCCCTACCGCGAGGCAACTGTGTCTGGCTGGGAAGTGTCACCGACGCAGAACACCGTCACGATCGAGGAAGAAATGCTGCGGATGACCGAGACCCAGGTCGAGTTCCAGATGGCGACCAATCTCTACAAAAAGAGCCTCAACATGCTGCGGATTGCCGTGCGCGGCGGCAACTAACGAGTGACCGGCTGACGGGAGTACACCAATGGATATTTTGAGCTCCATGATGATTTCGGCTTCGGGCATGAAGGCCCAGTCGTCACGGATGCGCATCGTTGCCGAAAATTTGGCGAACGCGAATTCCACGGCGTTATCGCCGGAGGGCGATCCCTACCGTCGGCGGATGCCGAGCTTTAAATCCGTGCTCGACGGCGAGACGGGTCTTCCCCAGCTCACCATGGCTCGGGTGATCGAGGATAAATCTCCGTTTACCTTGCGCTACGAACCGAACCATCCGGCAGCTGACAAGGACGGCTATATCAAATTGCCGAATGTGAATTCGCTTGTCGAAATGATGGATATGAAGGAAGCGCAGCGGTCCTATGAGGCCAATCTGAGTGTCATTTCCACATCGCGCAGCATGTTGCTGCAAACCGTCGCCTTGTTGCGTTAAGCCATCCCCTTACAGAAGGATAAAGGGCTATGTCGATCACCAATGCCGATGCCATGCGGGCCTATGCAGGCCAGGTTGCGGGCCAAATCACCGGCGCCGAGGCAGGGGCCCAGGGTGCCCCGGGGGCCAAGGGCGTCAAGCCGGTCGAGGGCCCAAGCTTTGCCGACGAGCTTGGCAAGGTTGTCCAAGACGCCATTGAAACGGCGAAGGTCGGCGAGCAAAAGGCGGCCGATGCTGTCTCCGGGCAAGGCGATTTGGTTGACGTGGTCACGGCAATCTCCGCGGCCGAGGTAACGCTCGAGACCGTGGTTGCGGTTCGGGACCGGGTCATCGGTGCCTATCAAGAAATCATGCGTATGCCAATTTAAATCGGTATGCGAGGCCTAAGAGGGGGCAGGCATGTCCCTTCTTTTTTGGGCGTACCCGCCCATTAACGTTAATTTGCTTAAGGAGTAATCGGTGACCGGAGCGGAAACACTCGATGTGGCGCGTGATGCGATCTTCGTGTTTTTGCAGGTCGCGAGCCCGATCATGATTGCTACCCTGATAGTGGGCCTTGCGATTGCGCTTTTGCAGGCCTTGACCCAGGTCCAGGAGATGACCCTCGTCTTTGTGCCGAAAATTCTTGTCATCTTTTTGCTGCTCCTTGCCATGCTGCCCTTCATGAGTTCCAAGCTGAACATGCTTATGCTGGGACTGATGGACCGGGTCGCCGCCTAGGCCCATTCCAATGGTCCTTTACGAAGCGCTCCCGCTCGAGGCTTACCACTTCCTTTTCGTCTTTGCGCGCATCGGCGCCATGGTCATGGTGCTGCCGGGATTTGGCGAAACCTACGTCAACACACGCATCCGGCTTGCCCTTGCGGTATTGCTGACGCTTGTCATCCAACCAATTATTCCGGGGCTGCCTGCGCTGCCGCCGGCCCCCTTAGTTTTGGTGGGCGATATTATTCCGGAACTTTTGATCGGCGTCGCGCTTGGACTTTTCGTCCGTGTGCTACTTTTCACAGCACAAATTGCCGGGACGATCATCTCGATGCAGGTCGGCCTTGCCATGGCCATGACGTTCGATCCTGCGCAAGGTGTGCAAGGCGCGCTTCTCGGCACGTTCCTCACGCTGCTTGCAACCGTGCTGGTGTTTACGACGGGGCTTTATCAGACCATGCTCATGGGGCTTGTTGCGAGCTATGACCTGGCGCCGGCGGGGGAGTTTTTATCGGTACGCGATGCGGCCGCCGCCTTTGTCGGATTTGTGGCGCAAATCTTCCGGCTCGCTATGCAGCTTGCCGCCCCGTTTCTCCTCTTTGGCTTTGTGTTCTATGTCGGCATCGGCATCCTTTCAAAACTGATGCCGCAGGTGCAGGTCTTCTTCATCGCAATCCCGGCCAATTTGCTGCTTGGCCATGGCATTTTGATGATTGGTGTGGGGGCCCTTATGCTCGCGCTCTTCAGCGCCTATGAGCGGCATCTCAGGTTGATTTTCGGAGTCTGACCATGGCAGGCGATGAAGATCAAAGTCAGAAGACTGAGGACCCAACCCAGAAAAAACTTGAAGACGCGAAAAAGAAAGGGGATGCGCCGAAGAGCCAGGAGGTCACGACCTGGGTTTCTTTAGCGATGGCGGGTTTGATGATCGCGGCCGCGAGCGGGCCGCTGTCCGCATCGCTCTCCGGCACCCTTGCCACATTCCTAGGCGAGGCTCATGCCTTGCCGATGGATGGTCCGGCGCTTACCGACCTCATGGCCGAGCTGTCGGTTAAGGTGGCCGTGGTCGTTGGGCCGATCGTCCTTGCTTTGATGGTCGCGGCGGTGGCTGCCAATCTCGCCCAGCAAAGCCTCATCTTCACGACCGAGAAGATGAACCCCAAACTGTCGAAGATCAGTCCCGTGAAGGGCGCGCAACGGCTTTTTGGCATGCAGGGCTTGATGAATTTCATCAAAGGCCTGTTGAAGCTCATCATTATCGGCGTCGTGATGGTTTTTATTCTGTGGCCAGAGCGCGATTTGATTTTCGCCGTCATTAGTTCGGACCCGGCGATCCTCCCGAGCCTGATGAAATCCATGACGCTTAAACTGGTGGGTGCGGCCGTGGCTGCACTCTTTTTCATCGCGGCGATCGACTACATTTATCAGCGTTATGATTTTCAAAAACGCAACAAAATGTCCAAGCAAGAGGTGAAGGACGAGCAAAAGCAGATCGATGGCGACCCGCATGTGAAGGCTCGGTTGCGGCAAATTCGCATGGAGCGAGCCAATAAGCGGATGATGGCCTCGGTGCCGGATGCAACGGTGGTCATCGCAAACCCGACCCACTTTGCCGTGGCATTGAAATATGAGCCTGGTCAGGACGGGGCGCCGCTCTGTATCGCCAAAGGGGCCGACTATCTGGCGTTGAAAATCCGGGAGGTCGCTGAAGAGAACAAGGTCCCGGTGGTCGAAAACCCCCCGCTTGCTCGGGCCTTGCATGCCGCGGTCGACGTCGATGAAGAAGTCACGCCGGAACATTATCAGGCGGTGGCCGAGGTGATCGGCTTTGTGATGCGCCTCAGTGGCAAAAAGGCCCGGCGCGCTTAGACCGGCGGCCTGCAAGGCTTGGCCCAAGCATGAGGGACGCCGGAAAAGCCGGCGGCGCGGGAAAAGATGACTCCCCGTGCGATTCGGCCCCATAATTTGCGGCGATGGGGCCTGATTCTTTTTCCGGCTCTCCTGGTTCCCAACACGCGAGGCCGCGGATGAGCGAGGCAGCCGGCACCACTCCCAACACGCCCATGCAAACCCAAATTGATCCGCCAGAAGGGGACAGCCGCAAGCACGCCGGGCGAGGCGCCGGGCAAGGCACTGGGCAAGATTCCGGGCAGGATTCCGAGCGGGAGGGGGGCCTTAGCGCCCTCGTGCAGCGCATCCTGCCGCCGGCGCTCATTGGCCAATCCGGAACCCTCTATTTCGCGCTCTTCATTATGGTCGCGGCGGTGGTCATTGCCGCCTTGGCCCCCACCACAGCCGGGCTTCCCGGCGTCATTTTTTTGGGTGGGATCGCCGTGCTTGCGGTCATGGCGCTCTTTTCGGTGGCCATTTCCGGGCAATCGGATCGGGCCCGGTGGTCCACGCGCCTGCTGACCGATGATGCGGCGCGTCGGCGTCATTTGTCTTCCCTTGCGCTCGATCAATCGTCCGTTGCCTGTCTTATTACGGGCGCGAAGGGCGAGCCGCTGTTTGCCAATGGTGCCTATGAACGGCTGTTCCGCCAGCCTCGCGGGGCTGCGGCGCCGCTTGACCGGCTGTTTCCGGAGGAAGAGGCGTTTGCGTCTGCCCACTACCGGCTCGCCCGACAGGTTCCGGAATTTGGTAGACTCGCCGAGGATATTCCGCTGACGAAGGACCTGCGCCGGCGATTGGCTTTGCGGGACGTCGATGCAATCCGTTTACGCCTTGAGGCGCGCCGTCTGCCCTTTCGCAACGATCTCTTGCTTTGGGAGGTGCATGAGGTGGGGAGCGGTGACGGGGCCGCAATCGCTCCGGCGACCGTTAACCCGAAGCTTGCAGGCGGCACCTCGGTGTTGGAGGCGTTGCCCGGCGCTGCCTTGGTGTTCAACGACGCGGGCACCGTCTCGTTCCTAAATGACAGGATGCACGCCTGGCTCGGTCTTGATGGCGACATTGTCGATCAAGACGGACCCGATCAAGCACGTGCCGATCAAGCACGTGCCGATCAACACCGAGCCAGCGAACGAGCCAGCCAAGATGGGCCCGACAAAGACGGAACCGAGGGTGCCTCGGCGCTGACCGATGCGGCCCATGCCTCGTTTATCCTCGCCGATGACACCTTGCCCTATGGGGCCTTGAGCGACCTTGCAACCAATCAGGGCGCTTCATTTCGGGCGACGCTTCGCTTGGCCGACGGCTCGGAGCGCGAGACCGATTGGTTTGTAAGGCCGTTGCCCGCGGCCTCGCCCCTGGCGCCTGCCAACCCTGCGCCCGGCGAGCGTCCGCAACGCTTTTATCTGGCTTTCGTCTCCGAACTGGGGTCGCTGCGTGCTCTTGGGCCCCATGCTGACGACAAGGCCACGATGACAGGCGGTGGCTTGGACGGGATCTGGCAGGCTGGGGTTTTCGATGCCGCCCCCTTAGGCATTGCCATTTTGGGTGGGGACGGGCTTGTCAAGCGCGCGAATGCGGCGTTCCGTCAGTCAGCCAACGGCCTTGCCAAGGGGAAGGGCGGTGTGGCCCTCGGTGACCTGGTGCATGCTGATGACCGGGCGCTTATTGCCAAAGCGTTGCAGCAGCTTGGTGAGGCCGGTGACACGCCCCTAAAGGCCCCACTGGAAGCCCGCATGGCCAGCGCAGAAGACCGTTCAGCCCAAATATATCTGCGCTCCTTAGAGGCCCAGGGCCTTGCCGGGCATGTCCTTGTGTATCTGGCGGAAACCACCGAGCAGAAACAGCTAGAAATGCAGTTTTCCCAGGCGCAAAAAATGCAAGCGGTTGGGCAACTCGCCGGAGGTATCGCCCACGATTTCAATAATCTGTTGACGGCTATAATCGGCTATTGCGACCTGTTGCTGGTCAACCACAAGGTTGGCGACCCGTCCTTTGCAGATATCAACCAGATCCGCCAAAACGCCAACCGTGCGGCTAATTTGGTGCGTCAGCTTCTCGCGTTTTCGCGCCGTCAAACGCTGATGCCCACCGTGCTGTCCCTGGTGGATGCTCTGGCGGAAACCAAGTTCCTGCTCAAACGCCTGCTCGGCGAGAAGATCGATTTCAAACTCAGCCATGACCGGGACCTGGGGCTTGTTAAGGTCGATCAAGGTCAGCTTGAGCAAGTGATCGTCAATTTGGCGGTCAATGCGCGCGATGCCATGGCCGACGGTGGAACGTTAACGATCACCACAAAGAATATCTCCAAGAACAAATTACCGAAGCTCTCCCATGCGCCCTTTGCGGTTCAGGATTATGTGTTGATCGAAGTGCGGGACACCGGATGCGGCATCCCCAAGGAAATTCTGGGCAAGGTTTTCGAGCCGTTTTTCACCACGAAGGGCGTGGGGGAGGGGACTGGGCTTGGGCTGTCGACCGTCTATGGGATCGTCAAACAAACCGGCGGCTACATTTTAATCGACAGCGAAGTCGGGGCGGGGACCTGCTTTAAAATCTATCTGCCACGCTATTATCCGACTGCCGATGAAGTGCGGGAAAAGGCGGGTCAGGAGGCGGCAAAGTCGGCAGACCTATCGGGGGCCGGTACCGTGTTGTTGGTGGAGGACGAGGATGCGGTGCGCGCCTTTGCGGTGCGCGCGCTCGAAACGCGGGGCTATACCGTCTTTGAAGCCGACAATGGGGAAAGCGCGCTTGAGATCCTCAAGGAGCGTAAGGACGAGATCCACTTGCTCATTTCCGATGTTGTCATGCCGGTCATGGATGGTCCCGCGCTCGTTGCCGAGGCGCGGCGGGTGGTGCCAGACCTCAAGGTGATTTTCATCTCCGGCTACGCGCAAGACGCCTTCGACGACAGCGTGGAGCGGCCGGAGGATTTCACGTTCCTTGCCAAGCCCTTCAGCCTTAAGCAGCTTGCCCAAACGGTGAAAGATCGCCTCAAGGGGTAGGACGCCGCCCAGCCCCCCGGCACACTGTGAGTCGCGCGCTGTTCCCACCGGCGGAAAAGTTTTCCACAGAATTTGGAACAAAATAAGATCAAATCTGCTAAGGCCGCAGAAACCCTAGCGTTCGTTTGATTGACGATTTAGAACAAAAAGCGTACATTTACCTTCATTGCATGCCCCCGGGCGGTGTGAAAGGAATAGGAGCGACGCCGATGGTCAATGCCGTATTACGTCTGGTTGAAAGAGACCCCATGGACAAACAAAAAGCCCTTGAAGCGGCGCTCGGTCAGATCGACCGGGCGTTTGGCAAAGGCTCCATCATGAAGCTCGGTCAGCGCGAGGTGGTGGAGATGGAAGCCATCCCCACCGGATCGCTTGGGCTTGATTTGGCCTTGGGGATCGGAGGCCTGCCGAAGGGGCGGATCGTCGAGATCTTCGGGCCTGAATCCTCTGGCAAGACCACCCTGGCCCTCCACATTGTGGCCGAGGCGCAAAAGTCTGGGGGGGTTGCAGCCTTTGTCGACGCTGAGCACGCGCTCGATCCGATCTATGCGCGCAAACTGGGCGTCGACATTGATGAGCTGCTGATCTCGCAACCGGATACGGGCGAGCAATCACTCGAAATCGCCGACACCTTGGTGCGGTCCGGGGCGATCGATGTTTTGGTAATTGACTCGGTTGCGGCGTTGACCCCAAAGGCGGAGCTTGAGGGGGAGATGGGCGACAGTCTCCCCGGCCTCCAGGCCCGGTTGATGAGCCAGGCCTTGCGCAAATTGACAGGATCGATTTCGAAGTCGAACACGCTCG
>JBCDJA010000012.1:0-15355 GCA_038748465.1 Pseudomonadota bacterium | reverse complement strand
AGCGGGAAGAATTTGCCGGTCGAAATATCCACCAAAGTGCAGTCTTTTCCCAAGCTTGCAACGGGCGAATGCCGGTGGGTCACAACGCGCCCAAGGGGAAAATGCCGCCTCGGACTTTGAACACAAAAAAGCCCAGCGCGAGCCGGGCTTTGGGTCTGTTCTTCGATCTCGTCACGTCTGCGGTCCAGCCTACTTAAGACCCTCCATGACCGCCCGATTGACATCGATCAACGGTTCCATGCTTGCCTTCGCGGTCATCACCTCAGTCGAGTATTTGCCTACCCAAATGCTTAAGGAAATGATTTGAGCGCGCAACACATCTGGCAGACCATTGCCCTCCGTTGCACAATCCATTGCAAGCGCAGACCAGAGTTTGCGATTGTCGCCGACCGCATCAATCCGCGCCTTCAGGTCGTCTGTATTTTCCTCAGCTCGAACCAAGGCGCTGGTGACTTGGCCGAAAATTCGGTATTCCGCCTCACGCGGACTTTCGACTGTCTTCTGAGTCGCTTGATACGCCTGTAACGACATTGGCGAGCCTCTCCCCTTCTAACGCAATCAGCTGCCGGCACTTTGTGAGAGCTGGGTACAAATTATTTTCCATGACGTCGCGGCTTACCGCCAGACAAGAGGCCATCAGGTCTGGGCTTGTCACAACACCCATGAATTCCGTCATCCGGATCACAAACTCATCATACCAGTCCGAGCGCGCCGTCGGCTCCAGGTACATCATCATGATCGGGAAATAGATGCGTTTTGCAGGTGTGTCGACCTCATCCTCACGCAGAATATCGCGCTCGCGGAGAATGCAAGCTTGGTTCTGGATAACAAGGCTCGACCGCTTATCACCGTTGACGATCACAGCCCCGTTGAGAACGAAGCGCTCGCCCGGTTTCAGTGTCAGCTTAAGGGGCATGAGCTGGATCAATCCTTTCCTTACGACGGATTTCTTACCCGCCAAACCAGGCTCTTAGGACAAAGCCTTTAACAAATCGATTGAAACGCCAATCAAATCCAATCGGTCATATTAAGACCCTATTAATGCTGAAATTTTCTTTACGGATTATTCAAGCCACAGGCTCCAAGAGTTAGGGCGACCCTTGTTAAACCGGTGCAATTTATGACCGATAAAATGACCCACGAGAGCGCTGAGGCAATCGCCACCGAAGAGAGCCCTTCTGTCTCCGGCGTACCACTTCCAAATTTTGAGGCACTGTTCGGCGCTCCCCCAAGCCGGAAAAACACCCTCCTCGGCAGTGCCGCGACACAGGCCGGACAGGGCATTTTTTCTACCGAGGATTTCGCCGTCCATGTCGACCGCCGCTTGAACGACAGCACGCTCGCCGCCCCCCAAACGGCATCAGCCCGCAAAGCGATCAAACTCACGAAAAAAGCCTTCAACGCGTACCATAACCACGATTTCAAGAAGGTCCTCAGCCTGTCCTTTGACGCCACGGAACTCGACCCCACCTACCCTCTCGGGTTTTTTATGTTGGCACTGGGGCTTGAGGCGACGGGCGAATTGCATAAGGCCTTGGTGACCTATGAAAAGGCGCTGGAGCTCGACCCCTCTGACACGAAAGTCTATTTCCAACTTGGCAATATTGCCCGGCAATTGTCGATGCCGGAGGCTGCGGAAAAATTCTACCACCTCTATATTCGGCTCAATCCGGACGACCCCGTCGGTTACATTAATTTGGGCAATCATTATCGTGATACGGATCGCTTTGAAGACGCGATTGAAATCTTGCAAATGGCGCTTTGGCGTCACCCTGAAGAGTCAAGCCTTTGGAACATTCTTGGGACTGTCGCCTTTGAATTTGGGCACCTCGATGAAGCGCATCAGTTTCTCCATGAGGCCATTCGCTTCGCGCCAGACTTCGCCCGCCCCTATTACAATCTTGGCTACCAACTCAACCACACAGGCCCCTGGGACGAAGCGCTGGCCTATCACGAAAAGGCGCTGGAGCTCACGGCCGAGAACAATCCAGATCGGCTTGAGATCACCCACAGCCGCGGGTTTTGCCATTTCTCGCTCGGCAACCTTGAGCAAGGATTTGAGGATTGGGAAACCAGGCGCGATGCCAGCTTTTCATCGGCCGTCCTTTTCGCCGCCGACTGCGAGCCATGGGACGGCGAAGACCTGACCGGCAAACGCTTGCTTGTGATGGGTGAGCAGGGGCTCGGGGATGAGTTGATGTTCGCCAATGCGCTGCCAGACCTGGTGGAAACTATGGGGTCGGATGAAAACCTGATGATCGCTTGCGATGAACGGCTGGTTCCCCTGTTCAAGCGTCGCTTTCCCGGCGCCGAGGTCGGCCGGCACTACGTTGCAACCTATCGAACAAAACCGGTGCGCTTCGTGCCATGGGCACGGGAAGGCAATACGCCTGACTATTTCATCCCCATGGGGACGACCTTGAAGCACTACCGAAAATCGATTGAGGATTTTCCGGCGGCGCCCCTGATGACGCCAAACCCCGACTTGGCCACCCATTGGCGAGAGCGGCTGAACGCGCTCGGGCCAGGCCCCTTTGTTGGGCTCTGCTGGCGGAGCCTTTATGTGGATGTGCGTCGCCGCAAGTTTTTTAGCCCCATCGAATTGTGGGAGCCAATCTTGCGCACGCCTGGCGTGAAATTCATAAATCTTCAGTACGGAGATGCATCAGCCGAGATTGCGCTTGCGGCCAAACGCTTCGGTGTCGAGATTGTCGACTTTGACGATCTCGACATCAAAAACGACTTGGAGTCGAATGCGGCGCTTTGCTCCCAACTCGACCTGGTTATTTCCGCGCCCACCGCGGCGGCAGCCCTTGCGGGCACGATTGGGACGCCGGTGTGGTTGCCCGTCATAAACAGGGTGTGGCCAAGTTTTGGGTCCGATGGCTTTCCCGCCTATCCCGGCAGTCGGTGTTTTTTGCCCGCCAAACATGCCGACTGGGCAGACACCATGGGGCAAGTCGCTGAGGCCTTGACGCAGCTGGCCCAAGCCGCATCCCCCTCGCCGGCAGAGCAAATCGCCTAAGTTCAATCACTTGCACAAACCCGCGTGACCGCGCGCGCTTGATTAAGCCTCCCTCGCGCCCTACCGTCCCCTCACTCACAGACCAGCGAAGGGGCGATTGATGCGTTTTGAGGGTACGCAGTCTTATGTGGCGACCGAAGACCTGAAGGTGGCCGTCAACGCGGCTGTTACGCTGGAGCGACCATTGCTCGTCAAGGGCGAGCCTGGAACCGGGAAAACGGTTTTGGCAAAAGAGGTTGCCGGCGCGCTTGGAAAGCCTCTTATCGAGTGGCATGTCAAATCGACGACGAAAGCTCAACAAGGGCTTTATGAATACGACGCCGTGGCCCGGCTGCGCGATTCGCAGCTCGGTGATGAGCGTGTTCGCGACATCAACAATTACATCAAGCGCGGCAAGCTTTGGGAAGCGTTCACCCACACGGAAAAACCGGTTCTCCTAATCGATGAGATAGACAAGGCGGATATCGAGTTTCCGAACGATTTGCTGCTTGAGCTCGACCGGATGGAATTCTTCGTCTACGAGACGGGCGAGCGCGTGAAGGCCGATCAACGGCCAATCGTGATCATCACCTCAAACAACGAAAAAGAGCTGCCCGATGCCTTTTTGCGTCGGTGCTTTTTCCATTACATCAAGTTCCCCGACGATGACACCATGCGGGCGATCATCGATGTGCACTTCCCGAACGTCAAAAAGACCCTTGTCGGAGATGCCCTGAAGATTTTTTATCAGCTTCGGGACGTTCCCGGCTTGAAGAAAAAGCCATCGACGTCAGAGCTTCTCGACTGGCTTAAATTGCTGATGTCGGAAGATGTCAGCATCGATCTGTTGCGCGAGAAGGACCCCAAAAAGCTCATCCCGCCCTTGCACGGTGCGTTGTTGAAGAACGAACAGGATGTGCATTTGTTCGAACGGCTGGCCTTCCTTGCTCGCCGCGAAGGTAAAGTTTGACCGTTCCGCTAACGGACCTCTGGTGATGGTGACGCCCAATGCTGCTGAATTTCTTTCACGAATTACGTGAGGCCAAAATTCCGGTTAGCGTAAAAGAATACCTCACACTGATTGAAGGCCTTGATGCGAAGATTGCCAGCCTGAGTGTGGAAGACTTTTACTATTTTTCCCGTGCGGCACTGGTGAAGGACGAGCGCAACCTCGACAAGTTCGATCGGGTGTTTGGTCATGTCTTTAAAGGGCTGGAGGCGCTGGAGGACGGCATCGCCGCCGAAATCCCGGAAGAGTGGCTCAAAGCGCTCACGGAAAAACACCTGACCGACGAAGAAAAGGCGATGATCGAGTCCCTTGGCGGTTGGGACAAGCTGATGGAAGAGCTTAAGAAACGCCTTGAGGAGCAAGAAAAACGTCACGAAGGCGGGAACCGGATGATCGGCACGGCAGGCACCTCGCCGTTCGGCGCCTATGGATATAATCCTGAGGGCGTGCGGATCGGCCAAGACAAAGGCCGGCATGGCCGCGCGGTCAAGGTTTGGGACAAGCGCGAGTTCAAAAACCTCGATGACTCGGTCGAGCTTGGGACGCGGAACATCAAGGTCGCCTTACGGCGCTTACGGAAGTTCGCCCGCGAGGGGGCGGCGACCGAGCTTGACCTGCCGGATACGATCCGGTCGACGGCGCATCAAGGCTATCTCGATATTAAAATGGTCCCGGAGCGGCACAATAATGTAAAGCTCCTGCTCTTTTTCGATGTCGGCGGATCGATGGATCCACACATCCGTGTCTGTGAAGAGCTGTTTTCGGCCGCACGCGCCGAGTTCAAGCACATGGAGTATTTTTATTTCCACAATTGCCTTTATGAGCGGGTGTGGAAGGACAATCGACGGCGGCATGTGGATGTGACGCCGACCTGGGAGGTGCTGCACAAATATCCGGCCGACTACAAAATTATTTTTGTCGGAGATGCGTCCATGAGCCCCTACGAGATCACCTATCCGGGCGGCAGCGTGGAGCATTGGAATGAAGAGGCGGGAAGTGCGTGGATGCAGCGTGTGACCGACATTTACGCCCGGTGCGCCTGGCTAAACCCAACGCCGGAAAAATACTGGAATTACACCCCGTCGATTGAACTGATGGCACAATTGATGGGTGACCGGATGTATCCCCTCACCCTGGATGGCATCGACAAAGCCGCCCGGGACTTGAGCCACTAGGGCACATTCGGTTTCCACTCTCCGCCCTCTGAAGATCGTGGCTTGGGCCTGAGAACCGGACCGGGCTTGCATCTGAACGTGGTGCCGGACAGGGAGTTTCGGCGCCTTGCGATTAATGGAAATCCCGGCTCTTTGGCATCACCTTCGATAAGCGCTGCGCCCGCTCAACCTTCCTGTCCCAGCTGCCAAGGCGCGGGTCTTCGTTAGGGCTTTTCACCTCATCGGCCCGCGCGAGCACCTCCCCCATGTCCGCGTGGGCTTTGCTTAAATGGCGAAGCTCGTCGCTCATATCGGTAAGTCGTTGCGCCACCAGATGGATCACCCGCCCCTCTCTCTGCACCCGTCCGTAGACGCCCATAAGCCGAGAGCCAAGGACGATCGCCCGATAGGTCTCGAAGACTTTGGGCCAGATCACGATATTGCCGACGCCCGTCTCATCCTCCAGGGTCGCAAAAATCACCCCACTCGCTGAGCCTGGGCGCTGGCGCACCAGCACAAGCCCGGCAAACCAAAGCGGCTTGTTGGTGGGCGCGGTCTCCAAAGCCTCCGCGGCGACGAGACCACGCTCAGCAAAGCGCTGGCGCAACAGCTGCAGGGGATGGGATTTTAAAGACAGCCGGAGGCTGGCATAATCGTGCACGACCTCCTCGCCGAGCGGCATGGCCGGCAAGCGAATGTCTGCCTCTCCATCGGTTGGCGGACGGTCTGCAAAAAGCGGGAGTGGCGGATCGCCTGCACCCTTTACGGCCCATAGGGCATCGCGCCGCGTGAGGCCAAGGGAGCCAAAACAATCGGCCTCGGCAAGCTTTGTCATGGCCGGGGTCCCAAGCCGGGCATTGGCAACCACCTGCCAGAGACTGTCATAGCCGGCCACCGGACGAGCCGCGATGAGCATCTCCGCAAGACCTTCCGAAAACCCCTTAATTTGGCGAAATCCAAGACGGACCGCACACCGATTACCCCTTGGCCCATGGGCTGGGTCCCCTTTATAACGAGCAGCCCCCTCGCCCTTGCCCCCGTCCTCGCTACCGTCCTCACCCTTACTCGCATGCGCGCCGGGCTCAAGCGGCTCAAGGGTATTGTCCCAAACGGATCGATTAATATCGACCGGCAACACCGTCACCCCGTGCTCGCGTGCATCGCGCACCAATTGCGCCGGCGCATAAAACCCCATGGGCTGGCTGTTGAGGATGGCGCATAAAAAAACATCCGGGTAATGCCATTTCATCCAGGCAGAAATATAAACCAGCAAGGCAAAACTGGCCGCATGACTTTCGGGAAAGCCATATTCCCCAAAGCCCTCAATCTGCTTAAAGCAGCGCTCAGCAAAGGATTTGTCATAGCCGTTTGCCACCATGCCCTCGACGAGCTGCAGGCCGAATTGGTGAATGATCCCCACCTTGCGGAAGGTGGCCATTGCGCGGCGCAATTTGTCGGCCTGCTCCGGCGTAAAGCCGGCCGCGACGATAGCGATCCGCATAGCCTGTTCTTGAAAAAGCGGGACGCCCAATGTTTTACCCAGCACCTCTTCCAAGGCTTTAGACGGGTAGCTTACCGTTTCAAGTCCCTCACGCCGCCGCAAATAGGGGTGCACCATATCGCCTTGAATAGGCCCTGGGCGGACAATTGCTACCTCGATCACGAGGTCATAGAAGTTGCGGGGTTTGAGCCGCGGCAACATGGTCATCTGTGCTCGGCTTTCTACCTGAAACACGCCAATTGAATCGGCCTTACACAACATGTCATAGACAGCCGGATCCTCGGCCGGCACTGTCGCGAGATCGTAAGTGGCCTTATAATGTACCGCCAACAGATCAAAGCCGCGGGCAATGCAGCTCAGCATGCCCAACGCCAACACATCGACCTTCAACATGCCCAGCGCATCGAGATCGTCTTTATCCCACTCGACAACCGTCCGGTCATCCATGGCCGCATTATGGATCGGTACCAACTCGACAAGCGGGCTCTCGGTGATGACAAAACCGCCGGTATGCTGGGACAAATGCCGGGGGAAACCGATAAGCTCGCGGGAGAGATCAGCGCACAGCGCCAGTCTTTCATCGGAAGGGTCAAGACCAAGTTCGACAATTTGCTCGGCATCAATTCCTGCCGTTGACCAGCCCCAAATTGCGCCGGCAAGGCGGCCTGTAATATCCTCCGACAACCCTAAAACCTTTCCGACCTCGCGGATGGCGCTTTTTGATCGATAGGTGATGACGGTTGCTGCAATGCCGGCCCGGTGACGCCCGTATTTTTCATAGATATATTGAATGACCTCTTCTCGCCTTTCATGCTCAAAATCGACATCGATATCGGGGGGCTCACGTCGCTCTGCAGAGATAAACCGCTCAAAGAGCAAATCGACACGGGTTGGGTCGACCGAGGTAATGCCGAGGCAAAAACAAACGACGGAATTGGCGGCTGAGCCGCGCCCCTGGCATAATATGTCGCGCGATCGGGCAAACCGCACCAGATCATAGACGGTCAAAAAATAGGTCGCATAGTCCAGACTGTCGATCAGCGAGAGCTCATAATCGATGGCCTTGCGAACCGTTTGCGGCATGCCCTGGGGATAGCGCTCGCGTGCCCCTTCCCAGGTTAGCGCAACAAGAGCCTCCTGCGGATTTGCTGCCCCTCCAATCACTTCCGTCGGGTAATCGTAAGCAAGCTCATCCAAGGAGAATGTCAGCTTACGTGCAATTTTTATGGAATTGGTAAGTGCTTCCGGGGTGAGCGTAAAAAGACGGGCCATCTCCTCAGGCGATTTGAGGTGGCGCTCCGCATTGGCCTCGATGAGATCGCCG
Source organism: Pseudomonadota bacterium (assembly GCA_038748465.1). Lineage (GTDB taxonomy): Bacteria > Pseudomonadota > Alphaproteobacteria > M2410 > M2410 > JBCDJA01. Next base: position 7,363 of record JBCDJA010000012.1, on the reverse strand, counting down.
GCTCGGTCGATGGTAACCTTTTCGCGAATGCAGCTGAGGGTATCTTGAAGCGGCCGCCGCTCGGCGTGATGGTAGAGCACATCATTGGTTGCGACGGGGGGCAATCCGTGCCGATCGGCAAAGGCAAGCGCCTCTGCCAAATGCTTGTGGTCGTGGGCATGATAGAGCCTGCGAATGCCGCAATAGACCGTATCGGGAAAGGCATCGGCCAGCCGGGTGGCAAAATTTGAAAAATCGGACGCGAAATCGGCTGGCGGCAAGAGGATAAAGATCATCCCCGCGCCGTGCACGAGAATATCGTCTGTCTCAAGATCACAAGTTCCCTTTTCGGCCCGCCGGTTCCCCTTGGTGAGAAGCCGCGTAAGGCGGCCATAGGCGGCACGGTCAACCGGAAAAGCCAAACACGAATGGCCGATGCGTGTGACCAATCGCGTGCCAACGCACAGTTTGAGGCCGACCTCCTTTGCCGCACTATGAGCCCTTACAATACCTGCCAAGGAGTTCCAGTCGGTGATGCCGATTGCCTGGTAACCGAGAGCTGCCGCCTGGTAAACAAGCTCATCGGGGTGGGAAGCGCCACGAAGAAAGGTGAAATTGGTTGTTACACAGAGCTCCGCATAGGGTGTTTTTGAGGCTGGTTGCGGTCCAGGTGGTGTGCTTTTTTGGCGCGATGGCAGGGGCGTGATATCGGGCATGGCAACGCTATAAAGACCGGCCTTCAAAAACGGCGTTTTATCGGGGGAACAACAGTCGGGCGCGTCTCGACCGCGTTTAGTTGCCCTCAAACGACCTCAGACCACCTCAGACTAAAGGCTCTAAGTCTAGGCAAAAAATCCGTGGATATACCATTTGGGCTCGGATGGTTCAGCCCCGTAAAGGCCATGGCGACAAAGCCAAAATCGCCTGCCCTCCCCATCCTCGACCCGGTAATAGTCTCGCACCCTTGGCCGGGGGGCATCGCCCGTGCTGCGTGCCGAGCGCCACCATTCCGGTGCAATCCGCTCAGGCCCCTCAAATCGGGCGATGTCGAAAGAGGCCCGCCGCCACTGGAAGCGCCGTGGCGGCCCATCGGGAATTTCAGCGAGAACCTCAATGGGTTCGGGGCCAGGCAACAGGCTTAGGGGCCGGCTAAGACCGCTGCCATTCGCTGGCGGGGAGGCTGGCTTGGCTCCAGAAGATATGTCATCTTTAAGCGAACGATCTGAGCTATCTGCCTTAATGCTCGTACCGCTTTTGGTTGCCGATTTGACAGCCATCGACCGCTCCGGCAAATGGCCGATGCCAGGCTCTAAGGTATAAACATTGGACAATCCAAGCCGGTTGCCGACCGTATCGATCAGATGACCGATGGAGTCATTCTGCACGATCGGCATATCGACAGTAAAGCCAGGAGAGACACCATGAGGTCGCTTGTCCGCGCGGGGCGGTTTGCGTTTGCTGGGGGATTGTGGGGATTGGGTGAATTGGGCGGATGCAGCACCAGCCTCCCGGCCCCGCAAAATGGATGCGGCAATAGCAAGCTGTGTCGGTGAAGAGGTCTCAACCTGCGTTACGTCAAGCGACACGGCATCAAAGCCGAAGCCGGGCGCGGCCTCATGAGCCTTAATCTCAAGCTGATCCTTAAACAGACGAATAAGATGATCCGGCCTGTGACAAGGCCGAGACGTCGCGACCGGCAACGAAAAACACGCCCCATCTGCGCGAAAGAGATGCAAGTCAAGCCGGCGCGCGCCAACCCCTTGGTCAATCAGGCTAGTGCACAAATCCGAAGCCAGCGCATCCAAAACCGATAGCACGGCCTCATGAGTGATGATCGGTTCGGGCAACAACCGCCGAGCCCGAAAGGGAACGAGCGGAGCCTCGGGGGCAACCGGCTCTTCATCAATCCCGAGAGCCTGATCGAGACGGTGCGCAGGGTCGGTCCCGAAACGAGCGGTCAAGGGCCCTCGCGGTAAATCGATGACATCGCCAATGGTCTTAAAGCCAACCGCCTCAAGCCCTTCAATGACGCCGCTGTCAAGCCTGAGGGCCGCCACCGGTAAATCGAGCAAGGCCGCCTTTTGGCCGCCAGGCGGCAGAAGCATAGGCTCATCGGCGGCTGCGTAATGGGCCAAAGCCCAAGCCGCGCCGAGCGTATCGGCAAGCGCGATGCGCGCATTCAAACCAAAGCCTTGAAGACGGTTCGACAGATCGTTGAGAAGCGCCCTTTCCGATCCAAACAAATGCGCACAGCCGGTTACATCGAGGATAAGGCCGTCCTCGCCATTCACCCCTCGCGAGGGGGCTGTCCAAGGAGTGTACCGGCCGGCCCATCCGGCAAGCGCTTTTAAAGCCACCCTGTCGGCTGCCGGATCGTGTTCAACCGCCTCGAGTGTGGGGCATTGCGCCCGGGCATCGGCAAGCAGCTGACCGCGAAACAAGCCGATAGCCCTGGCCGCCTCGTTAAGGGCGGTCAGGCGCTGACCGCCCGCAGCGCTTTGATAAAGACCGAGGGGAGCGTTGGAGCCGTCAGGCCGCGGGGCGTTTGGGGATAGGCCGGTTTGGCATGCCTGATTGTTCCGTACGGGCCGGCCTTGGGCGCGATGACGGATCAACCGATCGGTCGGCCAATGGCTGAGCCAAACAAAAGCGATGCGCCTCATGGTGCCACTCCAGCAGCCAATTGCGCGGCGCAGCGCCACGACAGCGGTGGAGCGCAACACGAAAGGTCGGCCGACCAACGCCCAAGCCAATTTGCGCCAGCCGGTCGGCCCAGATCGGCGGCCGGGCCGGGCTGGCGCCAATACGCCACCGGGTTAGGGCCGCGTTTGGCTGTTGGGAGGGTTTGGCGCGCAGCAGAAAGACCGGAACGCCTGTTTGCCCTGAGAGCAAATGTAAGCGCCGTGTGAGTGTGAGCTCTTCTTGGCGAGTGGCGCCAAAGCAGGCGATGACAGCGTGCAGCTCGGAACATTTCACCCCCTCCTCCGCCGCCCACAGAACGTTCTCGGCGCGCGCGCCCCGAACATAGATGGCACGGTAAGGGTCAACCCCGAACTGGGCCCAGCCTTGTGCAAAGGGCAAACCGAATTCGCGAGACGAATCAGTTTCATAGCACCATAGAGTAGGCCCGCCTGTCTGTCCCCCATCCAGTAGGGCGTACCGGGATAAAAGCGCGAGTAGAAACCCCAATGCCGCCGGCCAATGGCCATAATCTGACGGAGCAATTTCGTGCACGCCAGGCAGTGCCAAACCACCCCCCGGCAAATGCCGATCAACAGCACGCTCACCCAGAGAAAAGCAGGCCGTAGGCCCTGATGGCTGGCCCCCCTGAAACGGCGCCTGCTCCAGCTGGCGCACCTTGTGGCGCAAACGGTCAATGTCACGGACCTGACTTTCCATAGGACACCTTAGTTCTTGTTTTGTTCTAACCCTCTAGGAAACCCAGAGTCAAGCCGGTGTTAGCCGTCGCCGCGCCCCATTTCCTGTTGCCGCATGGGCATGGCGTCGATCACATCGAACAACCGGCCCGCCATAAAGGGCCGAGCCGACCGCATTTTCACGCCCGTGTCCCGGCCGATCAGAAACACCCGAAACTCCTCGGGCGCGATCGCGTAAAACTCTCGCACCGCGTCAGCCGTCGTCACATCGCTCGGCCTGCCATCGACCAACACGCGCTCTCCCAGCACCTCCACGACCACCATATCCCGATCGGACAGCGCGAAGGATTGACCCGCCAATTCGGCTCGTTGGACCGCAACAAAGTCGTGGGCCTCGCTCGGCGCGACCACAATGAGGGGCCGATGGCTCCAGTCGAAGGCCTCAAAAGGCCTGGCACTTGCCATAGCCACAAGCCCCAGAAAGAACGCCAAGGATAACGCGAACGGTTTCATCATCCCTCAGATCATCGGTCGAAACAGCACCACGCCCATGCGCCAAAGCGCCAAAGCGCCATCACCGCGGACGGGCCGCCCCATGGGTCATATACCCCAGCACAGGCGGCATACCATTCATGAAGTAGGCCTCACACCGGTCGATGGCAAACCCGCCTTCCTCGACAAACTGACGGATTGGGCGGTTCATATTACAGCCCCCCGCCAACGCCTTCCATGGCCCATTGAGCCTGTCCTGCCATTGGGCCAAACGCGGTGTCGGCGCTCGTCCGTGCTCGGCAAAGATGAGCCGGCCGCCAGGTTTCAGCACACGGCGCATTTGCCCGAGCGCCGATTGCCACTCACCGATGCTGCACAGCGTGAAGGTGCAAACCACGGTGTCCACAGCACCGTCCTCAAGGGGCACCTCCTCGCCAGGTAAATCAAGAAAGCTGATGTCAAACGGGGCGTTTTCCGCGGCAGGCTTGGCGAGCCGGCGCATCCCTTCTGACGGTTCAAGCGCAAAGAGATGCGACACCTTGGAAGCATCATAAAAGGGTAGGTTTGTGCCCGTGCCGAAGCCGACCTCTAAGATCCGCCCCTCCGCGGAGGGCACCGTCATGGCACGTTGCTTACTTATCGGCGGCCGGGTGCAGGCAAAATTGAGCAAATGCGGCAGAATGTGACGATCGTAAAACCCCAAAGTCCTTCTCCAATCAATGTGCCGATCACACCGGCTTCGCCGAGGTGCCTGCCGGCTTATCGAAATGCCACTCAAACATTTCAGCCAGATAACCTTCGTTTTCCAGATAGGTTCCGAGCGTTCTGTATGTGGCCGTGTGGATGGGCCCGGCGTGGTCTTGCGCCGACACATCCTGGATAAGCAAAGGCGCGAGACGATCGATAATCGGGCCCATGGTCACATGTTGCGGCTCAAAGCGTTGCTCAGCAAGCCGCTTAATTTGTGAGTAATCATCTGTTTCATGAATAAGTGATACCATCACGTCGAGCATAAACTCATTACAATTTTGGAATTGATCATTATGGGGATTTGAAACGATCGAATAGGAAGGGTTGTGGAGGGCAGCATAGGCCGGAGAGCCGATAAATTGCTTTAGCTTTGCCTGAAGCGCCGCACTTGGCACGATTATCCCAAAATCAGAGACGATCGTTCCCCGGACGAACATCTGCGGATCGTCTTGATAAAGACCGCTGGTGTTGGAAAGCCGCCCCTCCCCCTGATAAAGATTGTGCACCGCATAGCTCACCTTGCCGGCCGCATCGGTCTCCCGCACCCAAAAGGCGCCATGGGTGTAAAGCACACCGTCGGGCATGTCTTTGCGTAGACGTCCTGTGCGGAACACAATCGCGACGTCCACATTCCGGCCCACTAACTCGCGCTCTGCAAGGGCTGCAATCGTCTCTACTTCAGCGTAGGTGTACCGGACCGATTGGGTCGCCTGGGAGCTACCGGTGACATCAAGGGCGAACACTGCCACCGCGATAACGGCAAAGATGCCGCTAAACGCTGCCAAAACGATTGCGCGCATTGTGTCCTCCGCAGGTGCGCCGATCTCCTTGCCCGGCTCTACATATGGGGCGCAAAACCGGCTATCAAGGTGCCACAACCTTCGCACCTCAACGCTGATCTTCAAAGGATGACCATGGATTTCCGCTTAGGCAAGAGGACGGCAATGGGCCTTGCAGGGGCGATGGCCCTTGCGCTCGGGGCCTGCGCGTCCGAGACCTTGTGGGGCGAGGCGCCCCCGTCCGCCCCGCCCGTTGCCGAGGGAGCACAATCGGAACGGGACTTGCCCGCCGGCAGCATCGAGATCCAGGAGGATGTCTACGCGGTTCCAATCGGCAAGCGCCAGGGGTGCACACAATTCCGGCTTTGGTCGAACACCAAAATGGTCGCCCAAGCGATCTATTATCTTGACCAAAACGGGCAGCTGACATTCCTCGCCGACGAATGCGCTTATTAGGCTGGCAACGCGCGTCGCAGGGCATCGTGCCATAGGGCAAAGGCCAGCTTTTAATACGGATTTGACCTGCGTTGCCGGGCCAAAGCGCGTGGGCTGTGGCGGCATAACCCGCCCTCTAGTCTACCTTGCTGTACTTTTCGATCGCCTGTTTAAGGTTGGTGGCAAGCACTGCCCCCTCTTCACCACCATCACCTTTTATCCGCTCTCTGATCACAACATTCATCGCATCAATGTGGGATTTGATAATTTCAAGGTGGTTGTCGCTGGTGCCCGCATTCGGCCCCACAAATCCGTATAAGGAATCGGCAAAGTTGGTGATAAGTGGATAACCGAAAGTACCGCCTTGGCCGCGCATATCGTGGGTCAGTTCACGCACCTTTGTGTAGATCCGCTCTCGATCATGGCCCTCCGCCGCGCCGTGCAAATCGGTGTGATGGTCGATCAGGGTTTTAATGTTGCCCATGACCCAATCTGGATAGTCTTCGGCCACCGTTTCGAACGCCGCCTGGGCTTTTTCAAGGGCCTCTTTGTCAATGTCCAGGGACCCGCCGCCAACACCCCCGGTCTTGTCTTTCAGTCGGTTTCGCAGGCGATAAAAGATGACCTTCTTAGCCTCATCGTCGGTATTCCAATCAACCATAAACGACCTCAACCCCGTCACTTTTGTCGGTCAAAACACGGCGCTCTTCACCCTTGTGCGGTCGTTTGTTACGCCGGCGGTCCGGACCGAAATAATCGGCCGTCTGCACAAATTGCCTCGGCCTTTCGATGACTTGTACCATTTTTGTCGCCAGCGCACTGACCGAATAGGGTTTGGTCAAAAATTCCGTAACCCCCATATCACGGGCAGCTCGGACACTGCGCCCATCGGAGTGGGCGGTAACCATGATAAACGGCATAAACCGGTCCAAACTGTCAGGATGACGCCGGATCCAACGCAGCAGCATCAGGCCATCGATTGGCGACATCTGCCAATTGGAAATGACCAAATCCACAGTCATGATCCCAGCCTTTGAGGGCGTTTTTTTGACCACCTTGAAAAGCTCGATCGCGTCGCCGCCATCGGTCGCCGATTTGATCGTTCCGACACCAAGTGCCTTGAGGGCGGAATACATCAAGGTCGACATAAAAGGGGCGTCTTCCACAACGAGGACGGAAAGACGCTCAAGATCAAAATTCGACATAGCTGATAAGACAACGAGGAAGCTTGGGGAAGGAAACGGGTGGAAGGAGGCTTGGTAGAAACCTAACCTGGAAACACGGCGTTTTCCGGTCAAGGGGGAACCATCCGAGGCAAAATGGCGGCGTTAAATGACACCTCGCGCCCCGCTTTTGCAAGACCAACAGAGTGCCGGATCGTGGGCGACATGCCGCGTCCCCGGCCTCTGGCAGACGCTTCGAATTGGCCTAGTGTTTTAGGCGCTCGGGCGCGGTATTCTGCTAGGAAGACGTGTTTGAGAAGGCGCGAGCGAGGTGGGTTAGATGCCAGACTATCGAAACGCTGACACATGCCAATCGATGGCCGATCTT
>JBCDJA010000011.1:0-16371 GCA_038748465.1 Pseudomonadota bacterium | reverse complement strand
GAAAGACCTGTGTCCATGCCAAGCACACGCAAACCGATTGTCATCGGCAATTGGAAAATGAATGGGACCCGGGAGAGCCTGGGCGAGATCGAGGCGCTTAATGCCGGCCTCATCAAGGCACCCGCCGCCGCCGACGTGATGGTTTGCCCGCCGGCAACCCTCCTAAGCGAGGCTTTAACGGCGGCATCGACAGGCCCTGCAACGATCGGTGCCCAGGATTGTCACGCCGAGGCGAGCGGGGCGCATACCGGCGATATCAGTGCGGAAATGATCGCCGATCTCGGCGGGTCTGGCGTCATAGTCGGGCATTCCGAGCGGCGGCAGAACCATGGTGAGACCGATGCCGTGGTGGCCGCCAAGGCGAGGGCTGTTTGGCGCGCCGGCCTTATTGCCATTGTCTGCATCGGCGAAACCGAGGCCGAACGCGATGCGGGCGACACGCTGAGCGTTCTGGCCCGTCAAATCGCCGGGTCTGTGCCCGAGGGGGCAACCGCAGAGCGGACGATCCTCGCCTACGAGCCGGTATGGGCCATCGGCACCGGGCGCACGCCAACCGAGGCGGAGATTGAGGACACGCATGGGGCGTTGCGCAAAGAGCTTGAGCGGCATTTTGGCGCGCAAGCGATGGGGATGCGCATTCTCTATGGCGGCTCGGTAAAGCCCGGCAATGCGGCCGCCATTCTGCCGCTCGGCGACGTGGATGGGGCCCTTGTGGGGGGAGCGAGCCTAAAGGTTGCAGATTTTCGTCCAATCATTGATGCGGCGTAAATTTCGGCTTCGGTCGCACCGCCCCACTCTGAACGGACCATTAAGAATTCCCGCGTAAGTTTGAATGAATTTTCAACAACCGGGCTTGCGCCTTGACTAAGGCCAAGCGCGAACGTGGCGTGGCCGATGAGCGACTTCGACCTGACAAAGGCCAGAGTGACCGTGTACGAGCCCTCGCTCGTCAATCGGCAAACCGTTCTTGCAACGCTCTATGGCGCAGGCTTCCAGGATATCGATGTGGTGACCGACATCGAAGCGGTGCCCCGGATCCTCGATCGGGAGATCTGGGATGTGGTGGTTGTCGACGTGACGGACCCTGAGTCAGATGTGTATCGCATGCTGCCGGACCTGCGGCGCGGCTTTATCGGTGCCAATCCTTTTGCCGCCTTGCTCGGCACGACTTGGAATGTGACCCCGCAGGTCATCCAGCAATCGGTCGCTGCCGGCGTCGATGATCTCATCGCCCGGCCGTTTTCGATCGGTCAAATTGCCAAGCGCATGGACGGGTTCATCAAGCATCGTCGCGATTTTATGGTCTCGGCCGAGTATGTCGGGCCCGAGCAAAAGGGAATGGAGACATCAGGCGATCTCATTCGGATGGAGATCCCCAATACCCTCCGTGGTCGGACTGCTCCGAGCGTCAAGCCCTATAACGCCCGCCTCGTCGTCGAACAGGCCCAAGCCGTGCTCAACGGGACAATCGCCTCGGCCTATGTGGTGGAACTCAAGGCGGCGTTTTTAGACCTTTTTGAAAGCGGCAAGACCGCCGTTTCCGCGCCGCGGGAGTGGCAGCGCCTTGATGAGGCCCTCCGGCGCCTGGCCGATTTCGCCGAGCGCTACGACATGCGCGAAATTAATGTCCTCTCTGGGCCCCTTCTGAAGTTCGTGGCCGCCGGCAAGGATAGGGGTCTGAACTCCGCTCAGCTGAAAGAGCTGGTGGTGCATCTGCTCGATGCGATGGCGGTTGCGGTTCGGCCCGGCCAGGGCGGCAAAGGCCAGCAAGATGCCGCTGCCGCGGGGATCGCCAACATGATCATCGCCAATCAGGACCGTCTGCTGCGCGACCTCATCGCCTGAGGAGCACGCCCGAAGCGGTGGAGACGCGCCGCGCGACGCCCGCCGCCCTTGCATCCGTCCCATCCCCCTGATACGCCACGCCGCTCCGGAAACTTTTGGCGGTCGCTGCGCGTATGGCCCAAATCCTCCTTGTTGTTCACCTTCTCATTGTGATCGCCTTGATCGCGCTTGTGCTTCTCCAGCGCTCCGAGGGCGGGGGCCTGGGTATTGGCGGCGGGGGCGGCGGTGCCGGAGGCGGCCTCGTCTCGAGTCGCGGGGCGGCCGATGCGCTCGCGCGCACCACCACCTGGCTGGCGGCGGCGTTTTTCACCACGAGCCTTGTGTTGTTTGTCCTGTCGCTCGTTGGAGGGGACGGCGGCGTTGACCTTCAACCAGGTCAGACCCCAGCGACGTCACCGATCGACAGCAATGAGGGGCTTGCACCCTTGCCGGGCTTGCCGCCTTTGGACGATGGCCAGTCCCTGCCGAGCGTGATCCCGGGGTTTGAGGGCACACCGCTCGGTGACGAGGGGAGCACCACCCCTGCGCCAGAGGATGCGCCCGTCCCTGATCCGGCGGAAGGGCAACCAAACCGCCCCAGCATTCCGCTCTCGGAGTAAGGCGCGGCGACGCGGCACAGTCCAGGATTGGCCCTCGGTTAGAAAAATCGTCACCCGGGTGCAATTGGCGGTTCTGTTTGGCCGCAGACTCACTTATTCTGAAAACCCATGGCGCGGTACATCTTCATCACCGGCGGCGTGGTCTCCTCCCTCGGCAAAGGCTTGGCCTCAGCAGCACTCGGTGCCTTGCTCCAGGCGCGCGGTTATTCCGTGCGGCTTCGCAAGCTCGATCCTTATCTCAATGTCGATCCGGGCACGATGAGCCCCCATCAGCACGGGGAGGTGTTCGTCACCGATGACGGCGCTGAGACCGATCTCGATCTCGGTCATTACGAGCGGTTTACGGCCGTCGATGCGTGTAAATCGGACAACATCACCACGGGGCGGATCTATCAGGAGATCATCACGCGCGAGCGCCGGGGGGATTTTCTCGGCGGGACGGTGCAGGTCATTCCGCATGTCACCGACGCGATCAAAAACTTCATCGTCTCTGGCACCGACGACACCGATTTCGTGCTGTGCGAGATCGGCGGAACGGTCGGCGACATTGAGGGGCTGCCGTGCTTTGAAGCCATTCGCCAGCTGGCAAATGAGCTTGACCCGCACCGCGCGATCTTTGTGCACTTGACCTTGGTGCCCTACATCCCGAGCGCCGGCGAGTTGAAAACCAAGCCGACCCAGCACTCGGTGAAAGAGCTGCGGTCCATCGGCATCCAACCCAATGTTTTGCTGTGTCGCGCAGACCGGGAAGTGCCTGCCGACGAACGTCGCAAAATTGCGCTGTTTTGTAATGTGCGCACGGAAGACGTGGTTCAGGCCCTCGATGTGGAGACGATTTACGAGGTGCCGATCCGCTACCACGAAGAGGGGTTCGACACCCGTGTTCTGGAGGCCTTTGGCCTTGCCGATGCGCCGGCGCCCGACCTGGCGCGTTGGCACGATGTGCGCTCGCGGGTGCTTCAGCCGGAAGGTGAAGTCACGATCGCAATTGTCGGAAAATACATGGGTCTTCGCGATGCCTATAAGAGCCTTGATGAAGCGCTGACCCATGGCGGGATGGCCAATCGGGTGCGGGTTGTGACCCGCTGGATCGAGGCTGAGCTGTTTGAGCAGGAAGACGCGGTCGATCATCTTTCCGATGTGCACGGCATTTTGGTGCCTGGCGGGTTCGGGCGCCGAGGTACCGAGGGTAAAATCCGTGCGGCCCAGTTTGCGCGCGAGCGAGGGGTTCCGTATTTCGGCATCTGCCTTGGGATGCAAATGGCCGTCATCGAGGCGGCGCGCCATCTTGCGGGCTTTGACGAGGCGGGGTCTTCCGAGTTCGGTGAGGCCGATCCGGCCATCGTTGGCCTGCTGACGGAATGGTTGCGGGAAGACCGGGTCGAGCGCCGCGCCCTCGGCGGCGATCTCGGCGGCACCATGCGGCTTGGCGCCTATCCTGCGCAGTTGCGCCCTGGCTCCCGGGTTGCGGAAATTTATGGCAAAGAGCAGATATCGGAGCGGCACCGCCATCGCTATGAGATCAACCTGGCCTACCGGCGCGCGCTAGAAGAGCATGGGATGATTTTCTCAGGGATGTCGCCTGATAACCTGTTGCCGGAAATCGTCGAGATTTCAGACCATCCGTGGTTTGTCGGCGTGCAATTTCATCCAGAACTTAAATCGAAGCCCTTTGCCCCCCATCCTTTGTTCGCCTCGTTCATCGAGGCGGCCATGCGCCAATCGCGGCTGGTATGACGAACGGCGAACAAACAGGCGAGGGCACGCGAGACACTCCGGACACACTATGACAGACCCAACCGCCACGTCTTCCCTCTCGCCGGCAGCAACGATCACCGTTGGAGATGTTTCCTTCTCGAACGCTTCGCCCCTCGCGCTGATTGCCGGCCCCTGCCAGCTTGAAAGCCGGCAACACGCCTTCGATATCGCCGGGACGCTGAAGGAGGTCTGCACCGCGCGCGGGATTGGGTTTGTTTATAAGACGTCCTTTGACAAGGCGAACCGAACCAGCCTCGGCAGTGCCCGTGGGCTTGGCCTCGACCAGGCCTTGCCGATCTTTGCCGATCTTCGCAAAGAGCTTGGTGTGCCCCTGTTGACCGACGTGCATTCGGCCGAGCAATGCCAGCCGGTTGCCGAGGTGGCGGATATCCTGCAGATCCCGGCTTTTTTGTGCCGGCAAACCGATCTCTTAATCGCCGCGGCACGCACCGGCGCCGTGGTCAATGTGAAAAAGGGGCAGTTCCTTGCCCCTCGGGACATGCAAAATGTCGTCGCCAAGGTGACCGGGTCGGGCAACGACAAGGTGCTCCTGACCGAGCGGGGCGCCAGCTTCGGCTACAACACGCTGGTCTCGGATATGCGCAGCTTGCCGATCCTTGCGGCCACCGGCGCACCGGTCATTTTCGATGCAACGCACTCGGTGCAGCAACCGGGCGGGCTTGGCAGCGCCAGCGGAGGCCAGCGTGAATTCGTTCCCGTGCTCGCCCGGGCCGCCGTTGCGGTTGGGGTTGCGGGGGTCTTCATTGAGACCCACGAGGACCCAGCCAAGGCGCCCTCCGACGGGCCCAACATGATACCACTCAACCAAATGGCAGATTTGTTGGAGGTATTGCAGGCGTTCGATCGGGTGGCCAAAACCGCGGCCGGAAGTCAGGTGGATGCCCCATGACCCAGATTATGACAGGTCGTTAACCCCTTGATTGCTTAAAGTGTGTCCACGGAGGTACGCCTATACGCAGCCGTTTGCTTGAACGGCCTTGCGATTCGTGGCTTTATCGCTATCTCGACAGATTAGGGTGTGTGCCGGTTTGGCACATTGGAACTGTTAATGGCTGACAAGCCGTCGGCCGGTGCTCTTGGTGGGATGCACTAGGGCCCACGCAAAAGACGATTCCAGGGGGATGAGATGAATTTTCCTCGCATGCTTCCGCGTAAGTACGACGGGATTGAGGGGCTGAACCCGCCGAGCGTAGACGATTTCAAGAAGTTGAAATCGGTGCTCGAGAGATTGGCCGACGACCAATCCTTCCCGGCCAAAAAGCCGGCCGATCGCATGAAGATGGTGCTCGACCATCTCGATCTACCGGCGATGCAAAAAAGCAAGCTGTTCCGCATCTGGCAAAGCCGGGGCACCTCAGCGCGTCGCATCATCACGCAAACCGAGTGCAAGTCCTTCCTTAAGTCCATCAAAGACACGGGGCTTATGGAGTTCGGCCAACCGCTCGGCTACTTCGCCATGGATCCGCACATGTTCCCGCTTGCCTTTGCGCGGCGCATGGGCCGGCCGAATGGTGATCTCGCCGCCGGCACCCACGAAGTCTACGAGATGTATTCGCTCGATACCTCCGCCGTGCTGTCGGAAATGGGGCGGTACTACCTCACCAAAGGCGCGCTAGAAGTGAAGGCCGACGACAACGGCATCGTGCATGTGCGCATGTTCCAGCGTTCCGGAGCGGCGCCGGGCGACACGGTGGATGAGGTCTATTTCGGCAATATGTTCGTTCAGGACGACACGGGCTACACGGTCATGTTCAGGGACAAAGCCATGGAGGCTGTCTTTGAAAGTGCGGTTGTCGGCGGTCAAAGTGAGGCCGGCGAGACAGATCGCACGAACGGAAAATCGAGCGGCAAATCCCTCACCACGAAGAGCCGCGGCAACAAGCCCAACGCGATCCGCCTCTTTGGTGGCAGCAAAAACGAGGACAAAAAGCAGAAGCCCGAGACCTCGGATACACCGGACACGGTCAAGTTTACCGAGAGCCGGAAGAACATGGCCGTGATGGTGCTCAATGGCATATCGCGCGGAGAAGACGGCCTTTATGACAAATTTACCGGCGGTCAGCTGGGGCGGGGGCTCAACGGCTCGACGAGTGTTCTGTCGGCGCCCTGCGTTCTCTATCGGGTGTCCAACCGGCGCGTTATCGACGTGGCTCGCAAGATCAACGCCCAGCACCAGGGCAACGTAAACTCCGTGGTGCGCAGCGTATTAAAGACCAACGGCGCGGACATCACGCCGGCCGTGAAAGCCCAAGTGATGCGGGAGTTCGCCGGCCAGGAAGAGATCATGTATGGCATCGATCCGCAGTTTGCCTCGGTGATGAGCGATCTGGGTGTTCCGATCCCGCGTCCCGATGCGGAAGATCAAGCAGGACCTGAGATCTACATCGCGAACGAGTAGCGCGCGGGCAAACCAAGGCGAGCTGCAGCGGGTGCGGTGCCGCCTATCTCAGTCGTTCAAGACGCCGATCCCGGACCTGGGGTCGGCGTTTTTTTTGTAAGGCGACCGGGCAATGGGCTCGCCCGTTTCGAACCCGCACGCCTTTGGCGCTGGGGCTCGGCCTGATTTTGCTTGGCACACCCCCTTTTGCTGCGTATGCACGGGTCAGTCACACCAAACGGTATGCGCGTTGGGGGACTGGCCCCAACGGCGGGCCTCCAAAGCCCCCTCTTTCTCAAATCCGTGTTGCGTGCGCGGCCGCGCCGCAAGGCGGCTGGGCCGCGTTCTGCTTAGGTCCAGAACCGACTGATCACCCAACAACCGGGAGACCGACCATGACCGCCATCATCGACATCACGGGACGGGAAATCTTAGACAGCCGGGGCAATCCGACGGTCGAGGTGGATGTGGAATTGGAGGATGGCTCCTTTGGCAGGGCAGCCGTGCCCTCGGGGGCATCCACGGGGGCGCACGAGGCGGTGGAACGGCGCGATGGGGAAAACCGATATGGCGGCAAGGGCGTGCAGCAAGCCGTTGATGCGGTGAATGGCGAATTGTTCGACACCCTTGCGGGACTCGATGCAGAAGAGCAGATCCACATCGACCGGATGATGATCGAGCTTGACGGCACGCCGAACAAAAGCCGGCTTGGGGCGAATGCTATTTTGGGCGTGTCCCTCGCGCTGGCCAAAGCGGCCGCCGAGGCGACGGGCCAACCGCTTTATCGCTATCTTGGCGGACCGATGGCGCGGGTGCTCCCGGTACCGATGATGAATGTCCTGAACGGTGGGGCCCATGCAGACAATCCCATCGACGTTCAGGAATTCATGATCATGCCGATCTCAGCCGAGACGGGCGCTGACGCGATCCGCATGGGAGCGGAAGTCTTCCAGTACCTGAAGCGGGAGCTGAAATCTGAGGGTCACAACACCAATGTGGGCGATGAGGGAGGCTTCGCGCCGGCTCTTAAGTCAACCGAGGAAGCCCTTGAAGTTATTCTAAAAGCGATCCAAGCCGCTGGGTATCGCCCGGAAGATGACATTGTCCTGGCGCTCGATGCGGCGTCGACGGAATTTTTCCGCGATGGGAAATACCGCCTTGAAGGCGAGGGGCGGGAGCTGACCTCTGAGGAAATGGTTGGTTTTTATGAGGATTTGGTGAGCCGCTACCCCATCGTTTCGATTGAAGATGCCCTGGCCGAGGACGATTGGGAAGGGTGGGCCGGTCTAACGGAGCGGATTGGAGCCAAGGTTCAGCTTGTGGGCGATGATCTCTTCGTCACCAATCCCAAACGTCTGGCTGAGGGCATCAAGGCTGGCGTGGCCAATTCAATCCTCGTCAAGGTCAATCAAATCGGCACACTGACCGAAACGTTAGAAGCCGTGGAACTGGCGCAGCGCGCGGGTTATACGGCGGTGATGTCCCACCGGTCCGGCGAGACAGAAGACGCCACGATCGCCGATCTCGCGGTCGCAACAAATTGCGGCCAGATTAAAACCGGCTCGCTTGCCCGCTCAGACAGGCTGGCGAAGTACAATCAACTGATCCGCATCGAAGAAGAGATCGGGCCTGCGGCGATGTTCGCCGGGCGCGGCGTGCTGCGCGAGGACCCGGCCTAGCAGGCCGCCTCATCGTAGTCGCGGGCGCTCTCGGTCCCGGTCGGAGCCCCCAGCCCCCTCAGCCTCGCCAAAGTTCACCCCTGACAGGGCGAGCCTTTCTTTGCCTTGGCCTGTCTGGTATCGATTAAGATCGATTCCTCCGGGGGCTGAGTGTTATGAAAAACCGTCGTTTTGCGATCACCCTTATCGGGGCCGCTGCCACTATCTATTTGGGGCTTCACCTTGTTTCCGGCGATCACGGTTTGCTCGCCTGGCGGGAGATCGAAGGCGACCTCGCGACCAAGACCGAGCAGCTTGATGCCTTGCGTGCCGAGGAGGAGGCGTTGCGCCGGTCTATCGCCACGCTGCGGTCCGCCAACCCCGATCAAGACCTTCTGGACGAGCGGGCCCGGGAGGTCCTTGGTGTCGCAGGCGAGACCGAATATGTCATCTATGTCGACGATTTTGTTGCAAGTGATCCGGAAGGTTCCGGCACACGACAGGATTGATCGAAACGCAGGGTCCGCGCGGCTGCCACGGCGGCACGGTTCCGATCTGCGCTAGCTCTTCCTTAACATCCAGGCTTAACATTGGCGGGTGGAAAGGCAGATAACGCCCCTCACGAGGCGGTGTCCGCGCCTTCCCAACCACAACAATCAGCTGCCGAATGGCCTTGAGCGGCCGTGTCCGCCTCCCTCTCGGCAGCGCCTGGGAAGAGGCTTGCCGATGGCGCAGTCACACAATCGGACCGATGCAGCAACGCAGCCGCAAAAAAACGCGGCAGAAAAAAACGCAGGCCCAAAAGCGCCGCCGAAAAAATCCGCTGGCCGAAAATCCTCTGCGAACGGCCAATCCAAGCCCCCCTCCATAGAAACGACAAACGCCCAGAAGCTCCATTTCTATGAGGACATGTTGCTGATCCGGCGGTTTGAGGAGAAAGCCGGCCAGCTCTACGGCATGGGTCTCATCGGCGGGTTTTGCCATCTTTATATCGGTCAAGAGGCCGTGGTGGTGGGCCTCCAATCGGTCCTTAAAGAAGGCGATCAGGTCATCACCGGCTACCGCGACCACGGGCATATGCTGGCCTGCGGGATGGAAGCAAAGGGCGTCATGGCCGAACTGACGGGCCGGTCCGGCGGCTATTCCCGCGGTAAGGGCGGCTCCATGCACATGTTCAGCAAGGAGAAGAACTTTTATGGCGGCCACGGCATTGTCGGCGCGCAAGTCTCGCTTGGCACGGGGCTCGGCTTTGCCAATTGGTACCGCGACAACGACAACGTGGCAGTTGCCTATTTCGGCGACGGGGCGGCCAATCAGGGCCAGGTCTATGAAAGCCTCAACATGGCCGCGCTTTGGAAATTGCCGGTCATCTATGTGATCGAAAACAATCAGTATGCCATGGGCACATCCATCGGGCGTGCCTCGTCCGAAACCCATCTCTATCGGCGCGGTGCGAGTTTTAATGTGCCGGGCGAGGAGGTGGACGGCATGGACGTGGTGGCGGTGCGCGAGGCCTCATCGCGCGCGGCACAGCACTGCCGAAGCGGCGAGGGGCCAATCATCCTTGAGATGATGACCTACCGCTATCGCGGCCATTCGATGTCCGACCCGGCAAAATATCGTACCCGGGAAGAAGTGAGCGAAATGCGCGAAACCCGCGACCCCATTGAGGCGCTCAAGAAGCACTTGCTGGAGCAAAAGGTCATCGATGAGGACGGGCTTAAGGACATCGATAAGCGGGTGAAGGCGGTGGTGAACGATGCCGCCGAATTTGCGCGCACCAGCCCTGAGCCCGAGCCTGCCGAACTCTATACAGACGTGGTCCTTTAAGGCCCCGGGAGGAAACAAGCGCATGCCTATTCACGTTCTCATGCCCGCCCTCTCGCCGACCATGGAAGAGGGCACACTTGCCAAATGGCACATCAAAGAAGGCGATCAGGTCAGTTCCGGCGACGTGATTGCGGAAATCGAGACCGACAAAGCGACGATGGAGGTGGAAGCCGTCGATGAAGGGACGGTCGGCAAATTGCTCGTCCCCGAGGGTACGGAGAATGTGAAGGTCAACGAGACCATTGCGTTGATTTTAGAAGACGGTGAGGACGCGGGCGCGCTCACAGATGCGCGTACCGACGTGCAGGCGAGCGATCCATCCCCTCCACCGGCAGCGCCAGCCACCGTTCAAAACGGCACGAATGGTGCGGGCCCGCAAAGCACAGCGCCGGCCACAACTTCGCCGGCTCCGGCGGCCGCCCCGGTTGCGGCGGCCGATCCAGCCCTTCCGGCGGGCACGGCCTTTGCCGAAACCACGGTCCGGGAGGCGTTGCGCGATGCCATGGCCGAGGAGATGCGCCGTGATGACACCGTCTTTTTGATGGGCGAGGAGGTCGGCGAATATCAGGGCGCCTACAAAGTCAGCCAAGGCTTGCTCGATGAATTCGGCAACAAGCGGGTCATCGATACGCCGATTACAGAGCATGGATTTGCCGGCCTTGGTGTCGGCGCGGCGTTTGCCGGCCTGCGTCCGATTGTCGAGTTCATGACTTTCAATTTCGCCATGCAGGCGATCGATCAGATCATCAATTCCGCGGCCAAAACGCTTTATATGTCGGGTGGCCAAATGGGCTGCCCGATTGTCTTTCGCGGGCCAAATGGCGCGGCAGCTCGGGTTGCTGCCCAACACAGCCAGGACTATTCGGCGTGGTATGCCCATGTGCCGGGCCTAGTCGTGATCGCGCCCTATACGGCGGCCGATGCCAAGGGCCTCCTGAAGGCCGCCATCCGCGATCCCAATCCGGTGGTTTTCCTCGAACATGAGATCATCTATGGGCGCACTTTCGAAGTGCCTCAGCTCGATGAGTATGTTTTGCCGATTGGCAAAGCGCGGGTGCATCGTCCGGGGGCGGATGTCACGCTCGTGGCGTATTCCCGCGGCGTTGAATATGCCGAGGCTGGCGCGACGCTCTTGGCCGAGCAGGGCATCGACGCGGAGATCATCGATCTGCGGACCTTGCGGCCCTTGGATATCGAAACCGTGCTGGCCTCGGTGCACAAGACCAACCGGGTTGTCGTCGTCGAGGAGGGATGGAAAACCCACGGATTTGGCGCCGAGATCGCCGCCCAAATCATGGAAAAGGCCTTTGATCATTTGGATGCCCCGGTGATGCGGGTAGCCCAGGCCGACGTTCCCCTTCCCTATGCAGAAAACCTAGAAAAACTTTCTTTGCCGTCCGCGGACGATGTGGTGAAGGCCGCCAAGGCCGTTTGCTACGCCGACTGACCGGCGGCAAGGAGGAGAGACCCGATGCCGATCCCCATTCTCATGCCGGCCCTTTCGCCCACTATGGAAGAAGGCACTTTGGCCAAATGGCATGTCAAAGAGGGCGACACGGTCGCCTCCGGCGACGTGATTGCCGAGATCGAAACCGATAAGGCGACCATGGAGGTTGAGGCGGTGGACGAAGGCACCGTCGGCCGGATCCTGATCTCCGAGGGCACCGAGAACGTGAAGGTCAACGAGACGATCGCGATGATCCTCGAAGAGGGGGAAGACGCGGGCGCGCTCGATGCCGCGCCGGCCCCGCCCCTTGCACCGGTCCCCTCATCGCCCCCGGCTCCCGCTGAGCCGGATGCGCCGCCTGCGCCGAGCGCGCGCCCGGTGACGAATGGGGCTGCCCTTGGCAGCGCCCCTGTATCTGCCGCCGTTGCGCCGACCGCCGGCGCCGCGAGCGAGGCAAGCCGGATTTTTGCAAGCCCCCTTGCAAAGCGTATTGCCGGCCAGGAGGGCCTGGACCTTGCGGCCCTGACCGGTTCAGGTCCCCACGGGCGGATCATCAAAAGGGATGTGCTGAGCGCCCTTGCCAATCCCGCCCCGGCGCGGGGCCCGCAGGCGGCTGCGACCGGCGAGCCCAAAGCGCAAGCGCCTACCAGCGAGGGCGGACTTTCCGTTCCCGGAACAGCGCCGGCAAGCGAGCTTGGCTATGCCGAGGGCAGTTACACGCTGGTGAAGGCGGATGGGATGCGCAAAACCATTGCGCGCCGGCTGACCGAAGCGAAGATCGCGATCCCCCATTATTACCTCACCATCGAATGTGAGCTCGATGCCCTGCTTGCCGTGCGCAAGGACCTCAATGCCCGGTCGCCAGAGGGGGAGGGCGCGTTCAAGATTTCGGTTAATGACTTTCTCATCCGCGCTTCTGCCCTGGCCCTCAAGCGGGTGCCGGCTGCCAATGCAAGCTGGTCTGCCGACGGCATCTTAGAGCACCACAGCGCCGATATCGCAGTGGCGGTCGCAATCGATGGCGGTTTGATCACGCCGGTTATTCGCCAGGCCGAAACCAAAGGTCTTGCAACCCTTGCCAATGAGGCGAAGTCGCTTGCCAAGCGCGCGAGGGAACGCAAGCTGGCGCCGGAGGAGTATCAAGGCGGCACGTTCTCGATTTCTAATCTTGGGATGTTCGGTATCAAGACGTTCACGGCGGTGATTAACCCGCCTCATTCGATGATTATGGCAGTCGGTGCGGGGGAACAACGCCCCGTCATCCGCGATGGGGCCGTGGCCGCGGCGACCGTCATGTCGGTCACGTTGTCGTGCGATCACCGGGTCGTCGATGGCGCGTTGGGTGCGGAATTCTTGCGCCATTTCAAAGGGTTTATCGAAGATCCGATGACCCTCATGTTGTGAGTTTTGGCCGCGCTGGCGGCCTGGGAGAGCTTATATGGCAGCGTTTGATCTCATCGTGCTTGGCAGCGGGCCGGGGGGCTATGTCTGCGCCATCCGGGCGGCTCAATTGGGGCTCAAGGCGGCCGTCGTTGAGCGCGAGCATTTGGGCGGCATTTGCCTTAATTGGGGCTGCATCCCCACAAAAGCGCTTCTGCGCAGTGCTGAGGTTTATCACCTAATGCAGCATGCGGAGGCGTTTGGCCTGTCGGCCAAAGATGTCAGTTTCGATATCGGCCAGGTCGTGAAACGCTCCCGAAAAGTCGCCAATCAGCTTTCCGGCGGCGTGAAGCACCTTTTGAAAAAGAACAAGGTCACCGTCCTGGAGGGCGAGGGGGCCCTGACAGCGCGCGGCAAACTTGCGGTCACGAAGGACGGGGCGAGGGAAGACCACGAGGCCGCGCATATCGTGCTCGCCACCGGCGCGCGGGCGCGCACCTTGCCGGGGCTGGAGCCTGACGGCGCGCGGGTGCTGACCTACAAAGAAGCGATGGTTCCTGAGACCATGCCGAAATCGCTGCTCGTCGTCGGCTCGGGCGCCATCGGCATTGAATTTGCCTCGTTCTTTCACACCATGGGGGCCTCGGTCACGGTGGTGGAGGTGATGGATCGGATCTTGCCGGCCGAGGATGAGGAAATTTCCGCCCACGCACGGAAGACCTTTGAAAAACAGGGGCTCACGATCCATACCGAGGCCCGGGTCGAGGGGCTTGAGACCTCCCCATCCGGGGTCAGCGCAACGCTTGTGCAAAAATCCGGCACCCGCGAGCAGCTGGCCGTGGACCGGGTTATCCTCGCCGTCGGTATTGTGGGCAATACGGAGAATATCGGCCTGGAGGCAGTCGGCATCGCGGTGGATCGAGGCCATGTTGTGATCAACGAATGGTGCGAGACCGGCGTTGCGAACCATTATGCGATCGGCGATTTGGTGGGCCCGCCTTGGCTGGCACACAAGGCCAGCCATGAGGGCGTGATGGTGGCCGAGCGCATTGCCGGCGTGCCGGGCCTGCATCCGCTTGATGTGACGGCCGTGCCGGGTTGCACCTATTGCTCCCCGCAAGTTGCCAGCGTCGGCCTTACGGAAGCGCGGGCGATAGAGGCGGGTTATGAGGTCAAGGTCGGGCGCTTTCCGTTCCTCGGCAACGGCAAGGCCATCGCGCTTGGTGAGCCTGAAGGCCTTGTGAAAACGATTTTCGATGCAAAAACCGGAGAGCTTCTTGGGGCCCATATGATCGGCGCTGAAGTGACCGAACTCATCCAGGGCTATGCAATTGCCAAAACCCTGGAGACCACGGAAGCCGATCTCATGCACACCATCTTCCCGCACCCAACGTTAAGCGAGATGATGCATGAATCGGTTTTGGATGCCTACGGCAAGGCCTTGCACTTCTAGGGGGTTGAGGGCGCGCGCGGAGCGGCCCCATTGACCTTGGTCGCGCAGGCCGCCATGTCTCATAGAACGAACGGGATACGAGTTTGAGAGCCCTCCTATGACAATCGTCATCAACCGCGTGTCAGATGCCAAGCCGGTCCGCCATCCGGAGAAGCGCAATCGGCCCGACAATCCAATCCAGCGCAAGCCGTCGTGGATTCGTGTGCGCGCGCCGGGCTCACCGATTTACAAAGAAACAAAAGCGATTGTGAAGGCGGAGGGCCTCCACACGGTCTGTGAAGAGGCCGGGTGCCCCAATATCGGCGAGTGTTGGTCAAAGCGGCACGCGACCATGATGATCATGGGCGATACCTGCACCCGCGCTTGTGCCTTCTGTAACGTCAAAACCGGCTTGCCTGGCAAACTGGACCCGGATGAGCCCCGCAAGGTCGCCGATGCGGTAGCGCAGCTGGGCCTTGAGCATGTCGTCGTTACCTCAGTCGATCGGGATGATCTTGCCGACGGGGGGGCCGCGCACTTTGCCGAGACGATCCTTGCCATTAAGGTCGCGGCACCGGGAACGACCATCGAGGTGCTGACGCCGGACTTTTTGCGCAAACCGGGTGCCCTGGAGGTCGTCGTCGATGCGGCCCCGGATGTGTTCAACCACAACCTCGAAACCGTTCCGCGGCTCTATCTGAAGGTGCGGCCCGGTGCGCGGTACTACCACTCAATCAGGCTGCTGGAGCGGGTGAAGGAGCGCGATCCGCGATCCTTCACCAAATCGGGGATCATGGTGGGCCTCGGGGAGGGCCGTGAGGAAGTGCTGCAGGTGATGGACGACCTGCGCACCGCCGATGTGGATTTTCTGACGATCGGGCAATATCTACAGCCAACCGTGAAACACCATGGGATCGACCGATTCGTCACCCCCGACGAGTTCAACGCCTTCGAGCGTACGGCCTATGCCAAGGGTTTCCTGATGGTTGCCTCCTCACCTCTCACCCGCTCGAGCTACCATGCGGGTGAGGACTTCGCGCGGATGAAGGCGGCGCGGCTCAACGCCCAGGCGTTGGCGGCTGAATAGCCGCTTGCCAGTCCTGAGGCGCCCAGCAAATCTTGTCTCACCATGCCCCAACACCGCGAGCAGCGTTACATCCCCTATCACCCGGACAAGGTCTTCGATCTTGTGGGGGACGTGGCGCGTTATCCGGAGTTTCTGCCATGGTGCACCCACGCGGTCGTGCACCGGCGCTCGGACGTTGCGGTGAGCGATGATTTGCCCGGTGAGCTGGTGCTTGCCGATATCTTCGTCCGCTTCAAGATGTTTCGCGAGAAGTTCACAAGCGAAATCACCCTCGATCCGCATGCCAATGAAATCTTGATCCGCTATATCGATGGGCCCTTCCGCTATTTGCGCAATTCCTGGAGTTTCGCCCCGGAGGGCGAGGGGGGAACGAGGGTCGAGTTTTTTATCGATTTCGAGTTCTCAAATCGTGCCCTGCGGATTTTGATTGCTGGCCTCTTTGATGAGGCCGTCCGCAAGCTGGTGAGGGCGTTTGAGCAGCGTGCCCACGATCTTTATGGCGGTAGGGTGCACACTGAGGGCCCTGTTAAAAAAGACGCATCGCCCAGCCAAACCGATCCTTCATCCCCCGCAGAGGCGCACGCAAAGCCAGATGGCCGCTTGGGCGATACGCACACCCCGTCAAAACCAACAACCCCGACACAGCCCTCACAGGCTGCCAAGGGCTTCGAGGGGCCGGGGGCGTTGGACGTGGGCGATGTGCCTGCGTCTCGCCCGGCGGAGAGCGCGCCCGCTGAGCCAACTGCGCCCCCCGCGCCTTTGGCGCGAGAGACACCGGCGAGAGGACGGTCAAGCGGCCTAACAACCCCTTGGGGGCGGCCGTTTAAGCCTGGGCGATAAGCGTCCGCATCAACTCATAGGCCTGAAGCACCGTCTGCCGGCGGACTTCCGTCCTGCCCCCCGCCTTAAACGCGTCTTCAAGGCGCAATAGCCGATG
>JBCDJA010000010.1:0-16617 GCA_038748465.1 Pseudomonadota bacterium | reverse complement strand
CCAAGGGCATCCACGCAGCCTATGTGGCAATCGACGCGGTGATTGACGTGCCTTGGACGCGAGAGATGTTCAGCGACAAGCCGGACGCTTTTTTCTGTCAGCCTGATGACATTGCGCAGATCTGTTACGATGTCGCTTGCCAGCCGAAGACCGCCTGGTGCTCAGACATCGTGATTAGACCGTATTGTGAGCAATGGTAGGGCCCTGAGCGGTTCGTAAAGATTTGCTAAAGCGCCATCGGCAAGCCCAGATGCTCGCGATAGATAAACTCGCGGTGGTCCATCAGTCGCTGCGTTGCGGCGGCGGCAACGGCATTGTCCGTGTTGACATACATGGGCCGGAAATCCTCAATCATCGGACACAGTGACGCCGGCAACGGCTCAATCAGGTGCGAGAACCCCGCCCAGTAAATGTCGAGGGCCGTGGGGGCATCGCCGATGAAATAGCGGCTCCCCCGCGCCTCTTGCGCGGCGAGGCACCCATCGAGAGCCTTAAGGATTTCGACCACCCGGGGGCCAGCTGCCTCGGCGGCGGCGGGGGTATACCCGTATTTGGCCCCGAAATTCTCAAAGAAGGGGCGGGTTTCCGCCGGCCAGCCTGGGGCGGTAAGCCCATTGTGTACCAACATCAACCGGCGGCACCAGCCAAACCCGCCGGGCGTGCAAATCTCGGCAAGCAGACCAAACATCCGCATGCGGTCTTCTATGGTGTCGGGAATGACCGAGGGGGTCGCCTGGACGCGCTCGGCAAGGAAAATCTGGTCCACCCACGCCGACCGGGGGAACTCATCTTCCCAGGCGATAACCGGGACCGAGGCCTGGGCCGACCAGGCAATGAGATCGTCATGGGGGCCGGCCATCTCAAACCTGCCGCGGATATAGGGGATGGACTTATAATCAAGCACACCGCGAATGCCCTCCGCCCACGGACCGGGCACGCCTTCGGCAACGATCAGGCGCATGCCAGAAGCCTCTCGCGCTTCAGCCACCGAAACAAAATTGCTCATGGATTTTCCCCCGCTCTTTTTTAGATGGGCCTTGTTTGTTGGATGGGCCCTATTGGTTGGCCGAACTTTGCCGCGCCAGCTTGAGCGCGACTGCGCGCCTGCGAAGCCGCCCCATCGGAGCCGCGAGCGCAAACCGCGCTCAAGTAGCGAGCCGAATGGCGAGTGGTAGCGCAAGAAAAAGCGTAACGCGAGCCCGCGTGAGATCAAAAGGCCGCGACTGCGGCCCGGGCGGCCAGCCCGCCCTATCGGAGCCGCGAGCGAAGCGAGCCGGCGTGAGATCAAAGAACGGACCAAAAGAAGATGGTGCCGGTGAACGGACTTGAACCGCCGACCCACGCATTACGAATGCGTTGCTCTACCAACTGAGCTACACCGGCCTGCACGCCTTCCATAAAGGTCGCCGTTGTCTATCGGTTACCGGGAAAGGGTTCAAGAACCTTGAAGGGCGAAGCTGCAGCCCAAACGGCATCAGCCGCGCCGGCGCACCACATCAATCGGCTGTAACTTGCTGGCATCGCCGGGGGGCCCAGGATCGTCCGGCGGGCGCGGCGCACTGAAATAACGCGGCTGGTCGCTGGCCGGCGGGCCCGCCGCGGGATCATCGGGCGGCGGCGCGCTTGGGGCGGCGTGTCCCACCGCGGCCTCATCGGCGGCCGTTGAAGGGGTCTCGCCGCTCTCCTCTGCCGTGCCGGTGGTACCCGTTGCGCCAGCGGCATCGCTGTCGCCGGGATGAGAGTCCGGAGCCTCAGGCGCCTCGCCGCGTTCCGGTGCGATGATCTCCCCGTCGAGCGCCTCGCCCGAGCCGGCGGTGGGCCCAAGATGGATTTGCGGTCCCCCCGCGTCCTGATTGTCGCCGGCCCCATCGACCGAGACGGCAACGTCCTGCGGGGTATCGGCGGCCAAGCCCGCCCCTGCCGCACCCGCGGCACCGCTCGCCACGACAACAGCGCCTCGCGCCGTGCCCTCTTGCCCACCACCCTCGCCACGCTCGGCGGGCGCTTCAAGTTGCGCCTCGATGGTCTCAATCGCGGGCGTGCGCCAGCTCAGGCTGTCAAACGCATTGCAATTGCTGCAGAGGACGGACCAACCCTCATGTTCGCTGCCACAGCTTTCGCATTGCCACAACGTGTCGCGCGGCGCGCGGGCCGTGCGGCGAACCCAGTCCCGGGCCGACTGGGTGGGGTCCTCGTCAAACTCTGGATCCTGCGCCTCGATTTCGGCCATCAGCTCACAGACCCGAGAGGTGGGCGTGCCGTGGGTGAGCGGCGCAAGGGTTTTGCGGGCGGACGACCAATCGCTCAGTTGGACCTGCTGTCCGGCCATGAGGAGCTTGCTTTCGAAATGCTCTGGGTTGAAGTCGGCAAGCCCCTTGAGCCATTTCGCTTGGGCCTTTTCTGGCTCTTTTTCTTTAAGCGTTCGGTAGATCGCCGCGAGGTCGGGATGCGGCGCTGCGGTCCAGGCCGTCTCGATCACTTCCGCCGCGCGCCACTTACGGCCCTTATCGGCGAGAATGCGCGCTGCAAGAAGCGCTGCCGGCTGCAGATCCGGCGCGATGTCGTGCGCTTTAAGCGCGGTTGTCAGCGCCTTGTCGGGCTCACCCTTGGCCGCCCGTTCGATTGCTTTTTGGGTCAGCAAAATCGCCCGCCGACGCCGAGCCACAGGGCTCGGCACGAGCCCGGATTTGACGCCGCCTTCGAGGGCCTTCAACCCCTCGTCCCAATTGCCCCGCGCGGTCTCCATCTCAAACAGGGCATTGAGGACCCAACTGGCTTTTGGATGCAGCGCCCGCGCCCGCTGGGCATAGGCAAGCGCCTTGTCATAGTCCCCCGCCCGTTGGGCCGCGATGAACAAGCCGCGCAGGCCCAAAAATTCGGTCTCTTCTTCTGCGAGCATCGCCTCATAGAGCGCAGTGGTGGACGCGCCATCCCCCTCAAGCTGCGCCGCCTGGGCTTTAAGCAGCAAGGCCATGGCCGGACGGTCTAAAAGCTTATCCGCGCGTTTGGCCTGCTTTTTGGCCGCTTTCACATCGCCCGCGGCGGCATCCACCAGACCCTGGGTCAAGGCCTTGTAGCCTTTTTCCGAACGGCGACGAGAACGCTCGGCCATCCATTTGCGCGGCGCACTGAGAATAAGCCGGATGAGGAAAGCCACTAAGATCGAGGCGATCAGTAAAACGATGATCCCGCCAAGGAGGACCGTGAACGGGATCATGATATACTTGCCGAGCCAAACGATCTCGACCTGGCCCGGATTATCGGCAAACCACGCAACGCCGAACGCGATTGCGAAGATCGCAATAAAAAAGATCGCCAATTTGATCATTGCACTACCAATTCCGTCGCTCGGCGCTCGCACGACAACCAAGGACCGGCGGCCCTTGCCCGAGAGCTAACGCCCCGCAAAGCGCTCAATTCGTCGTGCCGGGCTGGGGCTCGCCAGCGGGCTCCCCAGAAGCGGGTTCCTCGGAGGCAGGCTCTGCAGGCGCCTCGCCCCGCCGGTCCCCACCGCTTTGCCCGTCATCGGCCGGCTCGGCCTCGCTACCTTCCTCACTCACCGTATCGGTTTGCTCAATGGGCGCAGGATCGGCGGGCTCATCTTGCGGGGCCCCCTCACCCTCAGGGCCGGCCTCGCCCTCGCCTGCAGGGTCCGGATCAACCGGATCGGGCTCTACCGGCTCGCTTGCCGCACCCGGCGCCTCAGCGGGCTCCTCGATGGCGCCCGGTGCCTCTGCCTCGTCCGTGCTGCTCGGCTCGGCCGGGGCCTCGGTGCCCTCGGCTGCATCGGCGGCCGGTTCTTCAGTTACGGGGTCTTCCGTTGCAGGCTCCTCCGCGGTGGGCTCCTCGGTCGCTGGCTCTTCAGTACCAGGCTCTTCGCTTGCCGGCTCTTCGGTCACCGGTTCCTCCGTGGCGGGCTCGTCCGTCACCGATTCCTCGCTTACAGGTTCCTCCGTAGCGGGCTCATCGGCCGCGGGGTCTTGGGTGGCAGGCTCATCCGCGATTGGCTCTTCGGGAGCAGGCTCGGCCACCTCGCCAGCATTTTCATCGGAAGTCAGCTCCGCCGGCTCTGTGGGTTCGGCCGGTTCGGAACTTTCCTCAGGGGTGTCCTCAACGGCTGCTGGGGCATCGCCCGCCTCATCGGGTGGGGGTGCCACGTCATCGGTTAGGGACTGTTTTGCTGATCCCGACAGGGTGCTGACGACCTCGTCCAACTCTTGGCGCTGGCGAACTTGCCCGAGCCACGTTGCGGGCTTGCTCCCGAGCGCAATCTCGCCGCCGATTTTCTCAACCTCATCGGCGGCCCCGTAAAGATCGCCCTCGTCGATTTTTTCCTGCGCAGCCCCAAGCCAGCCGAAAGGCGTGTTTTCACGGCCGGCATTCAGATCGCGAACCACAAACAATTCGCCAAGACGGGCAAAGGGCCCGCCCCCACGTTCCTCAGCCCACGCCACTTGCAGGGATTTTGCGATCTGATTGGCGATCGGAGGAAAGCCTTGGATCAGGGCCTGTCGCGGAGGAATGTCCTTGCCGGTGAGGGCTTGGAGTGTGGCAACATTTTCATCGCCGGGCAGCAGCTTGGCCATCGCATCGACCTCGCTTGCCACCGGCTGCCCTCCGGCAAGCTTGCGGCTCATATCGGCGGTGGTGAGGGCAACGAGCGCCGCCCGGGCTTGCTCTGCTGTCTGATTGTCCTCAAGGTCCTCGACCCGCCCACCAAGCGTTCCAAGCGCCTCCTCGACCGCAACATCGGCGGCCGATAATTGCTCAACCTGGCCACTCAGCCCCGCAACGACCTCCTGGGAGGCAAGCCCCTCGACCTGCCCCTCAAGCTCTGTAACATTGCCGGCCAGTGCCACCACAACCTCTTTGCTGGCGAGGGCCCCAAGCTTCTTTTCGAGATCGGTAATCGCTTGTTGTTCGACCGCATCGAGACGACCACCAAGACCCTCAAGCGCAGAATCGAGACGGGAGAAATCGTCCTTAAACAACGCATCCACATCCACCGGCTGACCCTCGCCATCGGTTGCCGACGCAAAAGCAGCCTTGGACACCGCATCGTCGACCGCGTCCACCCGCTCGCTCAACTCGGCCACCGTCGATATCAGCGCATCGAACCGCTCATTACCTTCAAGGCCACCATCCCGACCGAGGGCGGCGATTTGGTCTTCCAATTGTTTTTGCTGAGCGGCTAATTGAGCGACATCGTTTGTCAGCCGGCTGATGTTAATGGGATTGCCTTGGATCGCCAATTGCTCTTCGAGAGCACGGATCCGCGCCGACAAATCGGTCTGGGTGTCATCGCCGGCATCAGTGCCGGCATCACTGGAAGCAACGAGGCCTTGGCCCCCGCCCCCCGACGGCGGTGCGCCCCCGCCCGCATTGGCGATGCCGCCTATCCCGTCAACCGAAGCCTGGGCGATGTCTTGATCGCCGCCGCCAAGCCCGGCGAGCGGACCTTCATCCGCGGGGATGAGGCGCACCACGACAATGCCCACTGCCAGCAACACCGCGGCCAGCACCAGCATTTGCAAGAGGCGGCCGAGATTGAACCCGCCGCCCTCGGATTGTTTCGTGGCTGGCACGGAGGATTTGTCCATCTCGGACGCCGCCTCACTGGGCGTCTCGGCCGTTGGCTCGTCGTCAGACTTGAGGCCCTGAGGGGCTTCGTCGCTGTCAGGCGTTTTTTCGCCAAGCGCCGTCTCGCCCTCTGAGCCGCCCTCTTCGCCCCCTGGCGCGGCCCGATCCTTGCTCCCATCGGCCGGAAGCTCTTTATCAGCTGAGGGCTCATTGCCGGCTGAGGGCTCATTGCCGGCTGAAGGCTCCGGCACGGTGCCCGCCGTGTCCGCGTCTTTGTGGGCCTCTTCGGCTGCCTCGGCAGCCTCCTCGGATTTCTTGTCCGTTGCCATCGTACGTCAAACCCCTGGCTTACAAATCCCGCCCCCGCAGATTTCCGCGAACGCATACGGCACCGAGCGAGGATTGCACGCCTGCCCGGTCGCTCGGACCATAGGGGCCCCACAGGAGACCGACAAGGCCCTACAAAAGACGATGGGCAGGGCCCAAGGCCTGCCAAACCAACACCTTACGGGGTCGGCAAAAGCGCCAGGAGCGCCTGCTCCGTTGGCCTTGAGGCGATGGCAATCGACCTTGCGCCCGCCGCACGAAGCGGATCGCCCACCCCATCGCTCAAACAAAAAAAACGCCCATGGGGGAGGTCGTCGGCGAGCCCGGACTGGGTCAGCACATCGACAAAAAGTCGCGCGGTGCGCGGTGAAAAGACGAGCACACCAAAAGCGCGATTTTGTGCATCTTTTGCCCAACCTAAAAGGGTGCTTGACGCCCGATCGGCCGGTACGGCCGTGTAGGCATGGAGGCTCGTGACCTTAAACCCAGCCTGGCCAAGCCGGCCTGCGAGATCGCCAGCCCGGTGTTTGCCCGCCACGTGGAGGACTGTCCCTGCGTCGGGCTGGGCCTGCTCGATGATATGGGCGGCGAGGCTCGCAACATCGCCGCCTGCCTCGTGCACGGTGCCGAAGCCGGCAGCGCGGGCCGCCGCGGCGGTCGCTGGGCCGACGCACCAAGCGGTGAGATCGCGGGCACCGTCTACGGCGAGCCACGCGCGCACACCATTTGCACTCGTAAAGGCAACGCTGCCCGCCCCTCTGGTATCCGCGCTCCAGCCGGTCTCTGACCGGATCGACAGCATTGGCTCGACAAGCACCTCATGGCCCATCGCTTCCAGCGTTGCCGCCAAGGGGCGCGCATCTTCCAGCGGACGGGTCACGACAAGGCGCACAGGGCCGCTCACTCACTCTGCCGCTCAAGTTCCCGCCAAAACGCCTCGCCGGCCCCCGCCTTGAGGCCGGCCCCAAGATGCCGGCCGAACGCCTCGGCGTCTTCAAGGGTCGCAAAGTCCCCAACGCCCTGGGTTGTGTGATGTTCGGTTCCGTCCGGCAGGTAGACGGCACCATCAAAGGCAAAAGGCTGGCTGGGCCCGCCCTGGGGCGTGTCCCCGGCAGCGGCCTCCCGACGGGCGAGGGCTGCGATGGGTGTCCGGCACGACCCATCAAGAGCGGCCAAGAAGCCCCGCTCGCAGGCCACGGCAAGGGCCGTTTCCTTATCGTTGAGGGCCTCGATGACCGCTCGCGTCGCGCTGTCTTGGCTGCGAATCTCAAGCCCAACCGCCCCTTGGGCAACGGCAGGCAGCATTTCTGTGGCCTCGATCGGATGGGCGGCAGCGGACTGGCCAAGCCGGTTCAGGCCGGCCATCGCCAGCAAAGTTGCATCGATCTCCCCCTCTTGCACTTTCCCAAGACGGGTCCCGACATTGCCCCGAAGCAGGCCGATTTTGAGATCGGGGCGCAGGTGCCGCAGCACCGCCTGCCGGCGCAACGACGCCGTGCCGATGCGCGCGCCCTCCGGCAAGTCGGCAATGCGAGCCGGACCGCCAGAGATTAAGCCGTCCCGCACGTCCTCGCGCGGCAAAATGCAGGCGATTTCAAGCCCTTCGGGCAGTTGCGTCGGCACGTCCTTCATGGAGTGGACCGCCAAATCGATTTCATCGGCGAGCAAGGCGGCTTCGATCTCTTTGGTGAAGAGCCCTTTTCCGCCAATGGATTTGAGCGGGCGGTCGAGGAACTTGTCCCCCGATGTGGTAATCACCGTCATCGGAAAGGCCGCGACAATCGCATCTGGCCCCGTAACCCCATAGGCTTCGGCGAGACCGGCCTGGACCATATAGGCTTGCGTAAGGGCAAGCGGGCTGCCTCGCGTGCCAATTCGGAAAGGGCGCGTGAGCAGCGACGGATCGTGTGAAGAGGAAATGATGCACTCCCGGTCGAAACGGACATGGACGGTGCTCGGGATTGAAACGAGCTGCGATGAGACTGCCGCGGCGATCTTGCAAGGGCAAGCCGGCGAACCGCCCGCAATCCTCGCGGAAGTCGTCAGGAGCCAGATCGACGATCACATCGCCTATGGCGGCGTTGTGCCCGAAATTGCGGCCCGTGCCCATGCCGATTTGCTCGACCGGGCGATCGCCCAAACCCTAAAAGCGGCGACGCTTACCCCAGACCGGCTTGACGGGATCGCCGTGACGGCAGGCCCCGGCCTCATCGGCGGGGTCCTTGTGGGTCTGATGACCGGTAAGGCCCTTGCCATGGCCTGGGACGTGCCGCTTCTGGCCGTCAATCACCTGGAGGGCCATGCCCTCTCGCCGCGCCTGACTGTCAAAACCGAATTCCCGTATTTGCTGCTTTTGGTATCGGGCGGTCATTGCCAGCTTGTGAGCGTTCAGGGCCTGGGGGATTACACGCTGCTTGGAACGACCATCGACGATGCAGCCGGCGAGGCCTTCGACAAAACCGCCAAATTGATGGGCCTTGGGTATCCGGGAGGGCCCGCAATCGAGCGTTGGGCGAGCCGCGGCGACCCGCGGCGCTTTACGCTTCCCCGGCCCCTTTTTGGCCAAAGCCGCCCCGATTTTTCTTTCTCCGGCCTGAAGACGGCCGTGCGGCGCGCGCTCGATCTTGCGGTCGGCGATGGGCCGTTGACGGATCGACTGCGCCAGGATATGGCGGCCAGCTTCCAGTCTGCGGTTGCAGACTGCCTCACAGATCGGACCGCACACGCCATGGCCCTTTACGAGGAAGGCCCAGGTTACCAGGAAGGGCCAGGTTACCAAAAAGAACCGCGTGCCGCGCACAAATGCCTTGTCGTCGCCGGCGGGGTTGCCGCAAACGGCTTTATCCGCTCGGCCTTAACCGCTCTGTGTGAGGAGAAAGGCTACACCCTTGTGGCGCCGCCCTTGGCCTATTGCACGGACAATGCGGCGATGATCGCGCTCGCCGGCCTTGAGCGGCTTGCCCGCAATGCCCTGAGCCCGC
The DNA here is from genome assembly GCA_038748465.1 of Pseudomonadota bacterium. Lineage (GTDB taxonomy): Bacteria > Pseudomonadota > Alphaproteobacteria > M2410 > M2410 > JBCDJA01. Next base: position 7,729 of record JBCDJA010000010.1, on the reverse strand, counting down.
TTGACGTCGCCCCTCGCGCCCGTTGGCCGTTGGAGGAGACCCGGCTCGCCGTTCCTCTGGGGGAGAGCGCCGCATGAGGAGTGCCGCCGCCGTGCTAGGGACCGGAGCGTGGGGCACGGCGCTTGCCAATGTCATTGCCCGCGCCCGGCCAGGCGAGCGGGTTGTGTTGTGGGGCCGTGATCCCGCCCGCGTTGCCCGGCTTGCCGAGATGCGCGAGAACACGGACCATCTGCCTGGCGTTCCGCTTGAGGACGGTGTGGCGCCGACGACCGATCTTGGCTCCCTCGCGCTCGCCCCTGCTGTGCTCGTCGTGACGCCGGCGCAAGCCACCCGCGCGAGCCTTGAGGCGCTGGCACATGCCCTAACCCCCGGCCAGCCCTTGGTGATGTGCTCCAAGGGAATTGAGCGGGCAAGCGGCGCGTTCCAATCGGAGGTGGCGGCCGAGGCGGCGCCCGGCCATCCGGTGTGCGTGCTTTCCGGACCGAGTTTTGCCGCTGATGTGGCGACCGGCAAACCGGTTGCCGTCACGCTCGCCTGCGCTAACGATGCGCCGACGCAAACCCTGCTCGATCTTTTTCGTATACCGACTTTCCGTGTCTATCTGACCGATGACCTTTTGGGGGCCCAGATCGGGGGCGCCCTAAAAAATGTCCTCGCCATTGCGTGCGGCATCGTGGATGGCAAAGGCCTAGGGGAAAGCGCGCGGGCAGCCCTTATCTCGCGCGGCTTTGCTGAAATGGTCCGCCTTGGCCTTAACATTGGCGCCCGGGTGGAGACGTTGAGCGGGCTTTCCGGCCTTGGGGATTTGGTGCTGACCTGCTCCAGTGCCCAATCGCGCAATTGTTCGCTGGGGATGGAATTGGGGCAAGGGCGCCCGCTCGATCAGATTTTAAAGGCCCGGGCGAGCGTGACCGAGGGGGTCGCCTCGGCCCAACCTGTCCTCGCCATGGCCCGTGAGCGGAACCTTGAAATGCCCATCTCTGAGGCGGAGGCGCGCATCACAGCAGGTGCTGTCACCGTCGATGAGGCGATCCTCGACCTTCTAAGCCGGCCTTTGAAAACCGAAGCCGACCGCCCCATTTAGGCCACGGGCCGACATCGCCCGGTCCCCGACCCAACAACGAAGGAGCCTTCATAATGCTGTTTTGCATTCATGCCTTGGACAAGCCGGGGAGCCAAGATCTGCGGCTTGCAACCCGGCAAGCACACCTTGATTACGCCCATGGCGGTGCGGTCAAACTTGGCGGCCCGCTGCTTGATGAGGCCGGCGAGATGGTGGGCAGTTTGATCGTGATCGAGGCTGCAGACCTTGCGGCGGCAAAAGCATGGTCTGCGGACGATCCGTACACCAAGGCTGGTCTTTTTGCCGAGGTGCAAATCAGGCCCTGGCGTTGGGTTGTCGGCAATCCGGACGCGTGACATGGCGTATTGGTTATTTAAATCCGAGCCCGGCGCGTGGTCCTGGGACGAACAAAAAGCCAAAGCGGCCGAGGGGGAGCCTTGGGATGGGGTGCGCAACCATCAGGCCAACAACAATATGAAGGCCATGGCCGTGGGCGATTTGGGCTTTTTCTACCATTCGGTCAACGAAAAGCAGGTTGTGGGCGTTGTGGAGATTATTGGCGCCCACCGTCCCGACCCTACGGACGCCTCGGGCCGCTTCGGCCTGGTGGATGTGATGGCCGTCTGCGATATGCCGGAGCCGGTTACCCTGGCGGCGATCAAAGAGGAGCCGGCCCTGAGCGAGATGGCCCTCGTCAAGCAATCGCGCTTGTCGGTGACGCCGGTGAGCGGGGCCGAATGGGCCACGATCTGCCGCATGGGTGGGCTCAAGCCCGCGCCGAAATCCAAGGCCTAGAAAAGAATGCCTCGACGATGAGCCGGTTTGCCTCGCGTGATCACGCTGCAGCCTTTACGGCGGCCCGCGCCGCCGAAGCGCTGAAGCTTGAGGGCCGCGTTCTTGTGGCCCACGACCCCTTGCCGGTGCTTGCGGGCACCTTGTCCGATCTCGGTTGCGCGCCGGTTGTCTGGCAGCGGCGCCTGGCGGCAACAGGGCGCGGGGAGCACCCCTCTCCCCTGCCTCCGGACGGGATTTTCGAGCATGGATTTTATCGCCTCCCGACAGCCTGGGATGAATTTTTGCTCAGCATGCAACAGATCGCGGCCCAAATCGCGCCGGGGGGAGGTTTGATCGTCTATGGGGCCAATGATGAGGGCATCAAATCGGCGGCGCGCAGGCTGCCCCCAGCCTTTGGCCCGGCGCAAACCTGCCTTGTTAAAAACCATTGCCGGGTGATTGCCCTCAGTCCGGAGCCTATGGAGGCCCCGAGCCTTAAGGGCGCGCTCGCCGCGGTCCAATCGATCGTGGGGGAGCGGACAGTCCGCTTCATGACGTTACCGGGCCTTTTTGCCCATGGGCGGCTTGATGCGGGAACGAAGCTCCTTATCGAGACGGCAGAGGCTCTCGCCCCGCCCGAGGAGGGCGCCACCATCATCGATTATGGGTGCGGCGGCGGCGCGCTGCTTAGCTGGGCGAAGACCGCCGCTCCATCAAGCCAGCGCGTCGGGATCGACATTGACAGCCTTGCCGGCATCGCGCTCGCTGAGACCGACCCGGCGGCTCGTTTTGTGCTTGCAGGCCGCCTTGCGGATGGCGATGTGCCGCCGGCCGATCTTCTCCTCTCCAACCCGCCGATCCACGCGGGTAAAGCGCAACATTTTGGGGTCGTGGAAGCCCTCCTCGCAGATCTCGATGCGGGCCTGACGCGCGCAGGACGCGCGCTCATCGTTGTGCAGAGCACCGTGCCTCTGGCGCGCTGGACGCCGAGCGGTTTTGCAGCAACCGCAATCGCCAGCACCCCAAGCTTTACGGTATGGCAGCTTGCCCGCACCCGTTGACTTGGCGCGCATGAAGCCCGCGCTCCTCAGCTGCTCAAAAACTCCCGGTACAGCTTAACCAGCGCAGCGCTGGCGGTGGTGACGAGTTTTTCTCCGTCCTCGGCATTTGCAAGCGCGGGATTGGAGCCGATGCGCCCATCAGGAAAGCGCTTGCGATAATCGGCTGCGTCTCGAATTGGGCCAAAGGGCGCGATTTTTGGGCTCATCTCAGCCGATTTCTGGTGCTCAGGATACGCATAATACGTAATCGCAACCTCAGACGGGGTAGCATGAAGCCCATGCCCCTCGGGATAGAGCTTCTGGCAAAGGCCCATCACCCCATCAAGCTCCCACCAATTGCGAAAGCCGAGAACGATAGGCCCTGCCCCAGGCGGCCGCGGCGAGATTGTGGTCTGGGAATAAATTTGCGCAAAGGCCGCCTCGATGACCGGCACATTGCCGCCATGGCCATTCAGCCAAAAGAACCGCTCGAACCCATGGGCCGCGAGGGAATTCACCCAATCGGTCATGGCCGCGATCATCGTCGAGGGGCGCAGCGTCATGGTGCCTGCAAAGGCCATGTGATGCTGGGCAGAGCCAACATTGAAGGTCGGCCCCACCAAAAACCCACCCTCCTTGGCAGCGTGCCGCGCAATCGTTTCCGGACAAATGCAATCGGTGCCCAATAGGCCGTTGGGCCCGTGCTGCTCGGTGGAACCGATCGGAAGGATAAGGCCTTTGTCCCGCTCTAAATGGGCGTCAATCTCGGCCCAGGTGAGGTGGTGCAAGTACATGGCTTGTCTCCGGCTTGGCTGGCTGGCACCACGGGCGGCCCTAAGTTGAGGGCGGGTGTGGTTCGGTCAGAAAGGGGCTTCATGAAAAATCGTAGGACGAAACGGCTTAGCGGGAAACGGCATGTATTGGTGACGGGCGCCTCGTCGGGCATTGGCAAAGGCTTTGCCGAGGAATACGCCAAACTCGGCTTTCATATCGCCCTTACCGCCCGGCGGGAGGAGCGCCTAACCGCCCTCGCGATGGAACTTGAGCAGAACCACGGGGTAAAAACCCTGATCATCCCCGCCGACCTGAGCGAGGAAGGCGCCGCCGATCGGGTTTTGAACACCGTTGAGGAGGCCGGGTGGCCGGTGGAAATCCTCGTGAATAACGCGGGGTTTGGGATCTCTTCCAAATTCGCCGAGACCGATTGGGACGCCCAGCGGGACTTCCTCTCGGTGCTTTTGAACGTGCCGGTGGAGCTGAGCCACAAAGTGCTGCCAGGCATGATCGATCGCGGCTTCGGGCGCATCATCAACATCGCCTCCATCATGGGCCACTTGCCGGGCACGGCTGGCTTCACGCTCTACGGCCCAACCAAGACCTTCCTCATCCGCTTTTCTGAAGCTCTTTGGTCGGAAACCGCGGGGACCGGCGTCAATGTGACGGCCGTGTGCCCGGGCTTCACCGACAGCGAGTTTTTCGATGCCGCCGAACGGGGAGAGAGCGCAGGGCGGGTGCCGAAGGTGTTGTGGATGACCCCGAACCAGGTCGCGGCCTACGGCATTGAGGCTGCTGAGGCGCGCCAGTCTGTCATCGTGCCTGGCCACGCCTATAAAGCAACGGCGGCCTTGTTTAAGCTGCTGCCCGATCCGGTCTCCCGGCGGATCATGCGCACCGGCTCCCGGTGGTCCAATTCAACCGGCTAGGCCCGCCGCTGGGGGGGGGACTCCACACCGCCTCCTTGCCCGGCTAAACACAAGTGCAAGACCTGACCTTCAGACCCCGTCCCCAGTTACTTGCCCAAGGAGGGCGCCATGACCCCAGTCGCTGAGGTCCCCACCAGCACCCAACGTTATCTCGACCGAGCCGTGGGCGCGCTGCGCGATATGGGCCTCATGCCAGAGACCCCGTCCGAGGCGCCGATCCTTCCCCTGCTCGATAAAATTTCAGGCATTGACGAAGGCCGGGTCGTCACCATCGCCCGCACCCTCACCCAGGCTCCGCTCTTTAATGAAGTCGTCCGTGAGGAGATCACGGCGATGAAGATCGGCGAGCGGTATGAGGACATCTCGTCGGCCTTTAACTCCATCCGCGACGACGCCAAATCCTTGGTCGATCAAATCGCCGACGGCAAGATCGACACCTTCGAACGGCTCGGCAATGTGTGGATGAAGGTCACTCGAGGGGATGTATCCTCCCGCTTTGACAAAATCCGCGCGACCTATCTTGAGGTGGCCCGGGACACCAAAGACCAGATCGAGCGCGAGCATCGCATCCTCGAAGCCTATAAAGATTTTCGCGGCGCGTTGAAGCAGGCGGAGGTGTTGGCCCTAGAAGTCCTGAAAAAAGCCGAGGGCCGGCTAGATAAAGCACGGGACAATGTGGCCGAGGCCAGCAAGGTGCTTGAGACGATGAGCCGGGACGATGCCGCCATGGTCGCTCGCAACGAGCTCGCACGGGATGAGAAAGTCCGCGATCTTCAGGATGAAGAGAAACGATATCAAATTGCCAAAGATCTGTCGGATAACCTGACTGTGGGCTACAACACCTCAGAAGTAATCATGGCCAGGCTCACGCAAACGACGGATGCAAAGGAGCGGATTTATCAGCAATCGGTGAGTTTCTTCAGCACCAACGAAACCGTGTTGACGGCCCTTAATGCCTCCTTCACCGGCATGTTTGGCTTGCATGAGAGCACCGAGGTGCTGAACGAAATGAAGGAAGGCATGAGCAAAAGCCTCGAAACCTTATCGGAGATCGGGGCAAAGGTGCAGGAGGAGGCGCTGCGCGCGGGCTATGGCCCGACAATCCGCGCCGATGCTATTAAGATGCTTGTCGACAGCGTGATCTCTTATCAGGAGCGGTCCCGCGAGATTATCGAGGAAATGCGTAAGCAGAGCACCCGAAACGCCGAAGAAATCCGCGATGCGGTGGAAGATGGCAAACAGCGCTTGGCCCGTCTCGCGCAACAGGCGGCCGTCTAATCTCCGTGTCCGAAACGCCCTCCTTAAAGCCCGCCCCGCTCGATGACGTGATGCTCGCCATGGACGTGGTGGACACGCTGCGCCATCAAGAGGCCATGGTGCTGCGTGAGCTGAACGAAGACGAACGCGAGAAGGCTCTGATTGAGCGCTTGCGCCAGCTTTACGCCTCCCAGGGGCTGGAGGTGACGGACGCGATCTTACAAGAAGGCGTTGCCGCCCTCAGAGAAAAGCGCTTCGTCTATACCCCAGAGAAACGGGGCCTGGGGACCTTCTTTGCCAAGATTTATGTGTCACGGGGCCGATGGGGCAAACCGGCAGGCCTGCTCCTTGCGGCCATCATCGCTTCCTATACGGCGTTTTATCTGACGATTGAGCGCCCAGAGGCGAACCGGATGCGGGCCGACACCAAAGCGATCGACACCCTTTTCCCCGCCCAGCTTGAGGCGCTTGAAGGCCGGATGACGGTGGAAATCGAAGGGGCCAAGGCCAAAGACCTCGCCGCCTTCCATGCCCGGGATGCGCGGCTCGCCATCGCCGCACGCGATGCTGAGAGAGCGCGGGCGGCCCTTGGCAAGCTTGAGGGGGTCCTTACTGAGGCAGGTCTTCGCTACACCTTAGAGATCGTCTCGGCTGAGGGGGCGCAAAGCGGTATATGGCGCGTGCCGCCGACAAACCCTCAGGGGCGGAACTATTATTTGATCGTTGAGGCGACCGACCCCAGCGGGCGCGTTCTTGAACTGCCGAAGCGGAACGAAGAGACAGGGCAAATCGAAACCGTGACACGCTTTGGCCTGCGGGTCGATGAGGCAACCTACGACAAGGTTCGCAACGACAAACTGGACGATGGGATCATCCAAGACCGGCTTGTCGGCACGAAAACGCCGGGTTATCTCGATCCCGATTACGTGTATGCGACGGACGGCGCCGTCCTCACTCGGTGGTAAGCCGATGATCACGGGACGCGACACGCTGCGCTCCATCCGGAGCAAAATCAAAGACGCCAAGCATGACCTAAGGCGGCTTGAGAAACGCGGCGAAAAACTTGGCAACAGCCTGACCGACATCCACACCGAAAAAAATGTCACCCTGCGGAGCCTTGCAACGGTCCGCCTGCCCCATGTCAGCACCGACAACCCCGCCTCAAAGCTCCTCAAAGTGGAAGAAGACGTCAGGGCCCTGCTGGCGCAACGGGCGGACGATCACGCCAATACCCATCGCACGCTCGAGCGGATCGACACGGAAATCGAGGGCCTTGAAGAGGAGCGGGACACGGCCATTGGCGGTCTAGCAGACGTGACCGACCGGCTTGACGACACCCTGGGCGCTGTGCAGGAGCGCCTTGAGCGCAACAATGCGTTCCAGGCCACCCTCAGCCGGATCGAGACCCTGGAACACCAAGCCCGGCGCGCCGAGCAAAAGGCCGCCCAAGCCCAAGCCGACCGGGAAGAGAAGGGAAAACCCTATGAGGAAGACCCGCTCTTTGCCTATCTCTGGCGCCGGCGCTTTGGAACGTCAGACTACAAAGCGCTCTCCCTGTTTCGCTATCTCGACGGCGTTGTCGCACGGCGCATCCGATATGAGGAAGCACGGATCAATTATCATATGCTGCTCGAGATCCCCAAGCGGCTGAGCGATCACGCCGCCTCGCTGCGGGCGAGCGTTGAAGCGGCCATGGAGGAGCTAAAATCCCTCGAGGACGAGGCGCAAAACGCGGCCGGCATCCCGGCGCTGCGCGAGAGCCTCGCCAAACAAGAGGCGGCCATTGCGGCCGTCGATGCGAGGCTCGAGACCCAAAGGGAGACCCAACAAAAGCTCTCCCGCCGGATCCGGACCCTGTCGCTTGGCGATGATCCGCACAACCGGCAGGCCCT
>JBCDJA010000009.1:0-16902 GCA_038748465.1 Pseudomonadota bacterium | reverse complement strand
GTTGCCAGTGGATTTTCTGATTTTAACATTTGGGTGTGTGTGATGCGGGCGACGTCAGAACCAAATGTTAAAATCAATCCACTGGGCGCACACGCACCGCCCCAGCTCGCGCGCTCGCGACAGCACCAACGGAGGTGACCTTTGACAAGCCCATCGAACCAGGGATCGGCGCAGCGCATCGGCGATGCCGAAACGTTTGCCGACATAGAGACCAACGCCGACATTCACACCAATAGCGAGCAGGGGTTTGGCGCCGACCCGGTAAAGGTTCGCGAGAGCGATCATTATCGGGAGGAGTATGTCCACGGCTTTGTGCGCAAGTGGGACGAGCTCATCGATTGGCGGGCGCGCGCGAAGAGCGAAGGCGACTTTTTCATCGACATTCTCAAGGCCCGCGGTAAGGAAACTGTGCTCGACGTGGCGACAGGCACCGGCTTTCACTCGGTGAGGCTTATGGAAGCTGGCTTTAAGGTCACAAGCGTCGACGGCTCGGCCGAGATGTTGTCCCAAGCCTTTGACAATGGGCGCGAGCGCGGCCTTGTCCTCAATACCGCTCATTCGGATTGGCGCTGGCTCAACCGCGACATCCAGGGCAAATACGACGCGATCATTTGTCTGGGAAATTCCTTCACCCATTTGTTCAACGAGCAAGACCGGCGTCGCTGTTTGGCCGAGTTTTATGCAGCCCTCAAGCATGACGGCATTTTGATCCTCGATCAGCGGAATTACGATTCCATCCTTGATGACGGCTTCTCCTCAAAGCACAAATATTATTATTGCGGCGATAAGGTTTCAGCCGAGCCGGAATATGTGGACCCAAGCCTTGCGCGCTTTCGGTATACATTCCCAGACGGAACAATCTACCATCTGAACATGTTTCCGTTGCGCAAAAACTACATGCGTACCCTGATGAAGGAAGTCGGGTTCCAGCGGGTCAAAACCTTTGGCGATTTTCAGGAAACCTACGAGGAATCGGAGCCCGATTTCTTCGTCCATGTCGCCGAGAAGCACTACCATGTCTAACGCGGATGCCTCGGTAGAGGCCATTGCCGAAGCCTATTACGACAGCGCCGATGCGGATAACTTCTACACCCATATTTGGGGCGGCGAGGACATTCACATCGGGATTTACGAGAGCGCGCAGGACACAATCCGCGATGCGAGCCGGCGGACCGTAAGCCGCATGGCGGGCCTGCTCAATCTTAGTCCGGACACGGCTGTACTCGATATTGGCTCCGGATATGGCGGTGCTGCACGGTATTTGGCATCGACCCATGGCTGCAAGGTCACGTGCCTCAACCTCTCCCGGGTCGAGAACGCCAAGAATCTCAGCATGACTGCAGATCAGGGGCTTACTGACAACATTGAGGTCGTGCACGGCTCGTTTGAGGAGATCCCTACCGAGGACGGCCAATTCGATGTGGTGTGGTCCCAGGATGCGATTTTGCATTCGGGGCATCGCAGCCAAGTGCTCCGTGAGGTGGCGCGCGTGTTAAAGCCCGGCGGGTCCTTTTTGTTTACAGACCCCATGCAGGCCGATGACATTACAGACCCTTCGGCCCTTGCGCCCATTTATGCCCGCATCCACCTCGATAGCCTTGCCAGTATCGCTTTTTACCGACTGACGTTGTCAGAGCTCGGATTTTCGGAGGTGACGGTGGCGCCGATGATCGATCAATTACGCACCCATTATGACCGGGTACGTGAGGAGCTTCTGGCCCGCCGGGGGGAGTTAGCGGGCAAGGTCTCGGATGATTACATCGACCGGATGGTGACGGGCCTGGGGCATTGGGTCGATGGCGCCGATCGTGGGCTCCTCGCTTGGGGCATCATGCACTTTCAGAAGAACTAATGTGACGGCCGCCGGACGCGAGATTGTCCGCCGCCCTCCAAGCTAGGCGCCTTCGACCATGCAGGCCAAGCGCGGACCCCTAAAGGGATTAAACCCCACGGTCGCCCTCGTATCGAAAGCGCTTGTGATTGCGTTTTTGCTTTTCGGGGTGCTCCAAACCGACCTCGCCTCCGAGGCGTTCACCTCGTTGCGCAACGGCATCATCGCCAGCGTCAGTTGGTTTTACATTGTGCTGGTCACGACCTGCCTGGTGGTCTCGCTTTGGCTCATGGCGAGCCGCTTTGGGTCGATTACCCTCGGTGGCCCGGACGATAAACCTGAGTTTGGATACTTTGCTTGGTTTTCCATGCTCTTCGCTGCCGGTATGGGCATCGGCCTTGTGTTCTGGTCCATTGCCGAGCCGATTTATCATTACCAAGATAATCCCTTCCTGACAGAGGCGGAGGAGCCATCGGCAAGTCAGCTGGCCATGCGCCTCACCTTCTTCCATTGGGGGCTTCACCCCTGGGGCATTTACGCGCTTGTCGGGCTGTGCCTTGCTTATTTCGGGTTTCGAAAGGGCCTCCCGCTGACAATCCGCTCCTCGCTTTACCCCCTTATCGGCGACCGGATCTATGGCCCCGCCGGCCATGCCGTCGATATCCTGGCGGTGCTTGCGACGACCTTTGGGGTCGCGACGTCCCTCGGTCTCGGTGCGGCACAAATCAATACCGGTCTTAACACCTTGCTCGGGATTGAGATTTCCACGGCAAGTCAGCTGGTGATCATCGGCGCGATCACCGCCATTGCGGTGGTGTCGGTGGTCTCGGGCCTGGAGCGGGGCGTTCGGGTACTCAGCGAGCTCAATATTTGGCTGGCTTTAGCGCTTGTGCTTGCCGTGACATCGCTTGGCCCGACCGCCTATCTGATTGAGGTGTTTATCCAATCGACGGGCGATTATTTGCAGAACTTGGTTTGGCTCAGCCTTTGGACGGACGCAGACCAAAACCGCGGCTGGCAGGCCAGCTGGACAACGTTTTATTGGGGATGGTGGATCTCGTGGGCGCCCTTTGTGGGCATGTTCATTGCACGGATTTCAAAGGGCCGGACAATCCGAGAATTTGTTGCCGGCGTCTTGCTTGTGCCGACCTTGGTGACCTTCCTTTGGCTGTCGATCATGGGGGGCACGGCCATTGACCTTCAAAACACTGCATCGGCCGATATTGTCGCTGCCGTCAATGAGGATGTCTCTTCGGCCCTTTATGCAACGCTTGCTGCCATCTCGCCCGGTGTCATCGGCACCGTGTTGTCCATTATCGCGACCCTGTTGATCGCGACCTTCTTTATCACCTCCTCCGATTCCGGAACGTTGGTTGTCAGCACCATCTTGTCGGTGGGCGATACCAACCCGCCGGTTGTGCATCGTGCCGTTTGGGGGTTGAGCGAGGGGGCGGTGGCCGCGATCCTGCTCCTAACCGGGGGGCTCTCGGCGCTGCAAGCCGCGGCGATCTCGGCCGCACTCCCGTTTGCCGTCATCATGGTGCTCATGATTGTCGGATTGCTGATATCCCTGCACCGAGAGTTGCCCGCAAAGTCCCTTTGACGCTTCGTCATCGCCAGGTTTTGGGCATTATCCCTCCGTGCAGTCGGCGCCCACAACCTTGACGCGCCAGCCAGGCTGCCGTTCTCTCCCGGTCGACGACACACAGCACGAGCGCCCGATTTGGCGACGGGAGACCAGACCATGAGTGATGAAAAACCCACCGACCTCGATGTTATTTTGTGGGGGGCCACAAGCTTTGTCGGCAGCCTAACCGCAAAATTCATGATGGGGCGGCATGGCTCGTCCGGCGAGAGCCTCAAATGGGGCATGGGCGCGCGCAGCCAATCCAAGATCGATGCCTTAAAGGCCGAGCTTGGCCCTGGCGCGGACGAGATCCCAGTCTTTATCGGGGATTCCCACGACCCGGCCTTCCTTGCCGATATGGTCAAGCGCACCAAAGTCGTCCTCGCAACCGTTGGCCCGTTCATGCAATACGGCAAGGAGCTTGTGGCCGCCTGCGCCGAGGCAGGAACCGATTATTGCGACGTGACCGGAGAAGTGCCGTTCATCCATGAGATGATTGAGCGCCACCACGACCAGGCCGTGGAGACGGGTGCCCGTCTCATCAGTTGCTGCGGGGTGGACTCAGTCCCCTCCGATCTTGGCGTCTTCTTTCTCAACGAGGAGGCAAAAGCCCGCTTTGGGGAGCCTGTAACCCTCGTCAATACCCGGATCAAAACCTTTAAGGGCGCGTTTAGTGGGGGCACGGTTGCAAGCCTTGCCGGGATTGTCAGCGAGGCGCGGAAGGATCGGGCATTGGCCCGGGTTCTTAAGGACCCCTATGCCCTTTGCCCCGCTGATCGCCGCAAGGGGCCAACCCAGCCAAACCTCAATAAGGTGGAATACGACCACGATCTTGACCGCTGGCTCGCGCCGTTTGTGATGGCGGCAATCAATACGCGCATCGTTCACGCCTCCAATGCGCGCCTTGGCTATCCGTATTCTGAGAAATTCCTCTATGACGAAAAGATGATTGCCAAGGGCAAGACCCAAGCCCGTGCGCTGACCGCCGGTCTTGCGGGCTTTATGGTGGGCCTGTCGGTCAAGCCCGCCAAATGGGCGCTCGACAAATTGGTGCTACCCAAGCCCGGCGAGGGGCCCTCGCCCAAGGAGCAGGAGGAGGGGTTCTTCCGCTACATTCTCGTTGGCAAAACCGATAGCGGGAAAACGATCAAGGCCGAGGTCACCGGTGACCGGGATCCGGGCTATGGCGCTACGGCAAAGATGCTCGGGGAGGCTGCGGCCTCGATGGCCCAGGACATCTCAAAGGACGCGCTCACCGGCGGCTATTGGACACCCGCTTCGGCGATGGGCATGGCCCTGGTGGAGCGGTTGCGGGCCCATTCTGGGATGACCTTCGAAATCGTTGATTGATGGCGATGATCCATCGGGCCGTATTGGAGAGCTGGGGTTTTTGTGTGCGACAGGGCGCATGGGGCCTGCTTGGGCGCGTGCTGGCGCTTGGGCTCCTTTTGGCTGCAACCCTCGGTGTGGGTGCCGCCCATGCCCAGGAGGCTCCGCCCGAAACCGATATAGAAGGCGAGGCGATCCTGACGCCGGAGGAGATCGAGGCCCAGCAGGCAGAGGCGGCCGCCATTGCCGACTCGCTCGAGGCAATCGACAGCATCCTGCAGGCGCAAGCTGAAAAGCGGAAGCAGCGGGAGGCGCTGCGCACCCAACTCAACCAAGCGCAAAATGAGGTCGATGAGGAAGCTGCGAAGGCGGCCCTGTCGGCGGTCGATACCGAACTTGAGCAACTCAACGCCCAGGTGGAGGGCCTTGCCACCGGCGTGTCGCTCGCGGAAGTGGAAGCCGAACCGCGGGAGTTCAATCTCAATACCGAGCTCCAGGGCCTTATCCAGCCTTTCCTCTTGATGCTGAAGTCCTCAACGGAAAATGCGCGGGCTATTGCCCAGCTCGACCAAGATTTGACCGATGCCGAACGCGACCAACAAGTCGCCATCGATGCCTTGGCAAGACTGCAACCCATGCTCGACGCTGCGCCGGAAACAGGCGCCGTGCGCGATCGGCTGGAGTTGATCCGCGAGACCTGGGAGGTGCGCCAGAACGCGGCCAATGACGCCACCGCGACCTTAAAACGTCAGCTTGAGATCCGGCGGGAGGCCCAAGTGCGCCCTGGGGCCACCGTCGGCAGTGCCTTCACCTCCTTCGTGCGTGAGCGGGGGCGCAACCTGATTGTCGGTATGCTTGTCTTTATTGGGGTTATTGCCCTCTTCCGTCTCGTGCGCACAGGGATGTTCTCTCTCCTCGGCACCCAGTCGCGAGGGTTTCCTGCGCGCCTTGGCGGTTTGCTCTTGGATTGCGGCGCCTTGATCGCAGCCTTTGCGGCCATCCTCGCCGTTTTTAACGCCTACAACGATTGGGTGCTGACGGGGGTGACACTTTTGTTGTTGCTCGCGCTTGGCTGGCTGGTGTTGCGCTCGCTGCCGACCTTGGTCGAGCAAGTGACGTTGCTTCTTAATCTCGGCGCGGTGCAGGAGGGCGAACGGGTGGTTGTCAACGGCGTGCCTTGGCTCGTCAAGCGGCTCGATCTTTATACAGATCTTGAAAATCCTGATCTTCGGGGAGGCACCTTCACGGTTCCGGCGCGGGAGCTGACCGGGCTTCATTCCCGCCCGCTGGCGCAGGACGAGGTGTGGTTTCCGACCCGGGAAGGCGATTGGGTCTTGCTTGGCGATGAGGTGTTCGGCGAAGTGATCTTCCAGAGCCCTGAAATGGTTCAGATCCGCGAAGAAGGTGGTGCGGTCATCAGCTATCCGATCGGCGCCTTTATGGACGAGAAGCCCAAAAACCTGTCGCTGGGGTTCCGTGCCACGATTTCTTTCGGGCTTGATTATCGCCACCAGGCCGATGCGGTGTCGACGATCCCGCAGACCTTGCGCGCCCATCTCAAAGAGCGCCTCCCCACGATCATCGATCCCCGATGGATCCGCATGGTGGACGCGGTGTTCGTCTCGGCCGGCGAGTCGGCCCTTGAATATGATCTTGAGGGGGATTTCACCGGTGAGGCCGCCCCGCGCTATGAGGACATCAAAGAAGCGCTCGCCAAATTTGCGGTGGAATGCAGCGAGAGCCAGGGCTGGTCCATCCCGTTCCCCCAACTCACGGTCCACTCTGCCCTGACTTAAGGGGTTTCGGGCCCCGGCTTACTCTCAGGGATCGTCTCGCCGGTTTCGGGCGCGTCCGTCTCTGGTGCGTCTATGGGGGCCGGGAGGGGCGTGAGCGGCTGCGAGGCGGCTTTGATCTCCGCCCGATCCAGTAAGGCGATCACCTGCCTCACATACGCCTCGCCGCTTGCCGCATAGGGCGCAAGGCCAGGCGCGAGAGCCTTAGCAGCCTCCTCGCCGGTTCGATCCGCCTCCGGAATATCAGCCCGTATGCGTCGCAGCGGCGCGAAATCCGGGTGGGTGTTGATGAGCACGAGATAATCCTTTGCCGCGCTCAGAAGATCGGCATAGCCCCCTGGCTTGCGGCGGGCAAAGAGATCGTTGTCCTCCAGCGCACGGCTCTGCACCCCCCATCCGGTCGCCAGCACCGCCTGGGCCGTGCCAAGGGCCGGGGGCACCACATCGATCCGCCGAAGCACCTCTTCGGTTTGCGAAAAACTGCTGCCGTATCGGCGCGCGAGCGCCTCCCATTCCGCGTCTTCGGTCAGCGACAATCGGGCACCTCGGTCAATCTTGCCCGCAAGAGCCTTGGCGCGCTTGCGATCTTCCAGAAGCTCCGCATTGCCCACGTCAAGGGCCAGATACACCGTCCTGGCAAAGAGGGCTTGGCGATCTTCCGGCGGCATGGCGGGAAAGTCTGCCGGAAGCTGGGTGATGAGGGGCGGTCCGGCAAGCGGGGCCGGATCGGCGAGCAAAGCGCGCAGGTCTTCGGTGGTCTCCGGGGCTTGGGCAATGATCGCCGTCTGCGGCCTTAGCGCCGTCGCAAACCAAAGCCCCGTGCCGATCGCCATGGAAAGCGCGCCGGCCCGGGCCCAGGCCGCCGCCGGGGCCGGGCGCTCGTCTTCCTCAGACATGCCGAGAAAGCGGGCAACCAGCGGCGCATTCCAGCCCTGAATGATCAGCGACAAGAGCACAATGATGGCCGCGGCACTCAGATAAAGGTTGGCATTGGGCAATCCGAGAGCGGAGGGAATAAGCCCGAGAAATACCGGCGTCGCACCCCGCAAGCCGGCCCAGGACACAAACAAGGTTTCATTAAGCCGGAAGCCGAAGGGCCAGAGGGTAAGAAAGGCCGCTGCGGGACGGGCAATGAAAATAAGCCCGAGGGCCGTCAGGGTCGCCGGGACCGCAACCGCCGCCAGGTGGGACGGGGTAATCAGCAGGCCAAGCATCAAAAAGAGCCCTGTTTGGGCAAGCCAGGCAATGCCGTCGACCCCGGGGGCTGCACTGGCCGCTGGCCCAGGCGCCTTCCAGGCCATGGCCACACCGGCCACATACACCGCCATAAACCCGCTGGCACCGACGGTCTCGCCAACACCAAAGGCAAAGAACCCGATACCGGCGGCCAGGATCGCCCGAAGTCCGGGCGGCAAGCTGACCCGCCGATGGATGAGAGCCCCGGCATAACCCGCCCCGATGCCCACAAGCCCGCCGCCCACCAATTTGATTAAGGGGGCGAACGCCCATTCCATCGGCCCCATGCCAGCCCCGCGCGCGACCTCGGTGAGGCCGACGACCAACAGCACGCCCACCGGATCGTTAAGGCCGCTTTCAACCTCCAAGGTGGCGGCGACGCGTTTGGGCATCGACACGCCCGTCGAGGCCAGCGCGAAAACGGCAGCCGCATCGGTTGAGCAAATCACCGCAGCGATCAAAAACGCCTCGATGACACCCAGATCGAAGGCATAGATCGCAATCGGCAGTACAAGGAGTGCTGTAATGACCGTGCCCGGCAGCGCGAGCGCAAGACCCGGCCCAAAGCCCGAGGCGAAGACACTAGGCCGCGTGCGCAAACCCCCATCGAACAAGATTGCAGCAAGCGCGGCCGCGCCCCAAATAAGCGCGGCCTCTGAATTGTCGAAGACAAGCCCGCCCGGTCCTTCCCGGCCTGCCAGCATGCCGGCAACCAGAAACACCAGCAAAATCGGCGCATCCACCTTCTGGCCCGCCGCGCCGGCCAGAATGCTGCCAACGGTCAAAAGCGACAGGGCCAGAATAAGGGGGCCAACATCCATGGCCATGGGTCCTAAAGCATATTCGCGTCTCCTGACATGGCGGATCGGTGTTGCGGCGGCGCGCCGCGTGAGAAAAAGGGCCGTCGACGGGCTTCATCGGCAAAGTGTTCATTGGTCACACTGGCGGCGCGTTGGCCGATGCGCGTGCGGGTGCCTGATAAGGTCCGCCGCGAAAAAACACCCGGGAGGAAACCATGTCCGCAACCGCTTCAGCGCTGATTTATTTGGCCCTTTGGCCGCTTGTTCTGCTCACCATTTTGATTGTCCTGCGTGTCGGGCTGACCCTGACCGGCAAAAAAGCCGCCAACACCTTTTCGCCGACGGGGGAGGACGTCTCGCCGTTTAGCCAACGGCTCACCAGGGCGCACGCCAACAATGTCGAGCATGTGCCGTTCATTCTCGTGATCATGCTTTATGCAATCGTCTCCAATCAGACCGCGATCACAGACGGATTGGCCTTCATCATGCTTTTTGCCCGCATCGGGCAAAGCGTCGTGCATCTCATTTCGACCAGTGTACCAATGGTTCTGGCGCGGGCGGGGTTGCTTGGCGTTCAGCTGGCGATCGTTTTTTATTGGGCGTTTAGCCTGATCGCGGCCTAGAGCAGGCGCAATGCGACGGCCCAAGGCGACGGTGAGTTGGTCTTGGGCCGGTCTCCAGGTCGTGCCAACCGCGTAAGCCTGGAAGGCGTGAGCGTGGTCAAGAGCATCTGAGGCGATCGAGCCGCCAACAAGGCCGGCTGTCATAAGGCCGGTTGAGATTAAGGAAGGCACCATAATGATTGATCTGTATACCGCTGATACACCGAATGGCTGGAAAGCCTCGATCATGCTGGATGAATGCGGGATCGAGTACAAACGCCACAATCTCGATCTTTCAAAGAACGATCAGAAGACGCCTGACTATCTGAAGATCAACCCCAATGGCCGGATCCCCGCCATGCACGACCATGAAACCGGGGTGAGCATCTTTGAATCAGGCGCAATCTTGCTCTACCTCGCCGAACGGACCGGCAAATTCCTCCCCGCTGACCCGGTGGCCAGAAGCCAGGTTATGCAATGGGTGATGTGGCAAATGGGGGGCCTTGGGCCGATGCAGGGCCAGGCGAATGTGTTCTTCCGCTATTTCCCGGAGAAAATTCAGCCGGCGATCGACCGCTATCAGAACGAGACAAAGCGTCTCTACACGGTTCTCGATACGCAGCTTGCTGACAATGAATACGTTGCGGGGTCTGAGTACTCGATTGCAGATATGGCGAGCTGGCCTTGGGTCATCATCCATTTCTGGGCGGGTGTAGAGATCGATGATCTGCCGAACCTGAAGCGTTGGATGGACCAGGTCAAAGAGCGACCAGTTTGTGCGGCCCATTATAAGGACATGGAAGAGAATTTGATGGCCAAGGCCGACGAGCTGCTCGAAATGGCCAAGAAAATCATGACGAAATAAGCCGGCCTGAACCGCATTGGTGCCTCAAGCGTAACTCTTTCAGCTGGGTAGGGCGGGAAGGACATCGCATATGCGCACTTTGTTTTTGGCGGTCGTCGCCGCGGCAGCCTTGAGTGTTGGAGGCTGCGCCGTGGCATCGGTCGATGAACCTGCATTCTCCGTTGTTGACGATCAAAAGCCCTTTGAGGTGCGTCGGTACGATCCGATGATCGTCGCGACGGTTCAGGTGACCGGTGACCGAAACGCGGCGGCTAACCAGGGCTTTCGCAAGCTTGCCGATTATATCTTCGGAAACAATCAGCCTGCCGATAAAATCGCTATGACGGCGCCGGTCGTCCAGGAGCCTGCAGCAGCAGAGAGCGGCGAGGACATTGCGATGACCGCGCCAGTGCTGCAGGAAAGCCAGCCTGGCCCAGAGCCTAGTGCAGAGGCGGGCGGCGAGCCCGGCGCTGAGGACGAAACCAAAATCGCCATGACTGCGCCCGTGCTGCAAGAAACCCGGGATGGGCCCGCCGCGCCCTTAGGCGAGGCGTGGTTTGTGCGGTTTGTCATGCCGGCCGACTATACGATGGAAACCCTGCCAAGGCCGGTGAACCCCGATGTTGAGATTTCCCAGGTTCCGTCCCGTATGGCGGCCGTCATCCGGTTTTCCGGTATCGCCCGGGACAAGGTGATCAGCGAAAAAACCGATGAGCTGCGCCGGTTTATGGCCGAGCGCGATTTAAAGCCCGCCGGCGTGCCGCAGATAGCCTATTACAACCCGCCCTGGACTCTGCCCTTCCTGAGGCGGAATGAAATTATCTGGGATATCGCGGCAGGCGACGCGGGAGGCCCTGGCTAGGCTGCAGGCGTTCCGGCCGCCTTCGACATGCCCGAAAAAAGCAAGCGCCCTTTATCTGGATAAGCTTTCGGCCAGGAGGTCATAGACCAATCTGATTCTCCGGCTGGTGCGCACCTCCCGGTGCGTAACGAGCCAGACCGGCATTGTGAAGGGAGCGACTTCTGTCAGTACAGGGCGGAAATCTGGAAACGTCGAGGCGATGCGATCGCTCATAATCGCGATGGCATGCCCCCGCCTGGCGATTTCCCATTCGACTATCTGGGATTTGGAGGTGTAGCGGAAGTTCTTCCGGCTCAGCTCAAGGCCAGTCCCTTTTAGATAGCTACCCATGCGCTCAAAATCGCCAAAGCTGACAAATTGGTGAGTTGAGGCCCCCTCGCCAAGCGCAGGAATGCCGTATGCGTCCAAATATCGATCGACGGCATAAAACCGCGTTGGGTCCTCGCTTACGAGCCGAGCAATCAAATTGGGTTGGTCCGGCCGCACATGCCGCACAGCGATGTCCGCCTCCCGCCGCAGCAAATCGCCAACGGTGTTGTCCGTAACAATTTCGATCTCAAGGTCTGGGGCCACCGCGCGGAGCCGATCCAAGATCGGCGGGAGCAGAAAGGCCGCCGTCATCTCAGCGGCGGTAATCCGAACCTGACCGTCAATCGCTTGTGAGGTTCCAGAGGCGGCAAGCGACATCCGATTGGCGTCCTCCGCCATCGCCCGCACATGCACGAGGAGCTTAAGGCCAGCCTCTGTAAGGGCAACCGTGCGCCCCGTGCGCTCAAGCAGCGTCACGCCCAGCTCACTTTCGAGTGCCGTGAGCTGCCGGGTAATTGTGGGCTGGGTAACCTTCAAAGCGGTTGCCGCGGCCGAGAGGGATCCTTCTTCTGCGACCGCCAGGAACGAGCGGGCTTGGTTCCAGTCGAACGATATTGAGGTCCAATTCACAGCGCCTCAATACCATGGATTTCCAAATACCAAATCGTCATTTTTCGCAATTTACAGTCGAAATGCGTATGAATAAAACGCGCCCGAGCGAATAAAGGCACCCCTTTTGGAAAGGCAGTTCGATGAATAGAGCCAAACCCTTGAGACTTGTCGTCTTGGGCGCAAATGGGCGAACCGGAATATTGGTGGTCGGCGCCGCGCTTGAGCGAGGCATGGAGGTTACCGCGGTTGTGCGGTCTGCGGACAAGCGGCCCGACATCCGGCATGACCGGCTGATGGCGGCGGTCGGAGACCCGTGTGACAAAGACTTTTTAAGGGAGGTCCTCAAAGGCCAGGACGCGGTCATCTCGACCTTGGGCGGCAAGCGCCCAACAAAGGCTGCAACCGCTGTCTCCTATCGGTCCGCAGCGGCCCTCGTCGAGGCCGCGCGGCAAACCAGTGTCAATCGGGTGTTGGTGACTTCAACAGCGCTGCTCTTCCCGGAGCAAACGCCCCTTGGTCATGTCCTGCGTCTTGTTGTTCCCAACACCGTGCGCAGTGCGACATCCATGGAAAACATCCTCAAGGTTTCCGGTCTGATTTGGACATCGGCCCGGCCCGGCTTCCTGGTGGACAGGGACGATGCCGCCTATCGCGTGCACCCGTCCAAGCTTCCGGCCGGCGCAATGTCTGTATCGAGACGAGCGCTTGCAGCCTTTCTGCTCGATGCGATCGACGACCCGCAGGCCCATTGCGCTGCTCTTGGCCTCTCGAACACGCCTATGGCCAAGGCTTCTCTTCCGGCCGAGACGCCGGCCGCGTCAGCGCCTTAGTCTGCGCCTGGTCATGGAGCCCGAGTTTATTTTTGCGCCTTTGAGACGCGGTCTGAGCACCAATCGGATTTCCTTCCGCCGTCATAGGGCCGCGCAAGCCCGGCAGCGAGCAGGGCTGTGGAAAGTTCCGTCCCCGTCGATGTCTCAATCACCGCAAGATAGCGCCCCCCATATTTGCCAACCTTCACATCACGAACGAAAAACGCCTGGCCGACGAGCGCGGCCTCCACAAAGGTTTTCGCTTCGTGGGCAAGGCGGCGCTCGGTCTCACAGGCGCCGGTGAGGGACGGGGCGTCGATGCCAAGCAGGCGAATGCGGGTTTCAACCGTTTGCCCGACCCAGACGGTTAGGCTCACGGCGACCGTATCGCCGTCAATTACACGCAGGAGCGAGGCGGGAAACGGGCCCGCGAGACGCTCGGTGGCATGCGCGCTCGCCCCTATCGACGGGGCGAAGACGAGACAGAAAACCGAGAGCGCCAGCCTGAAGCAATTCATGCGTGCATCTTATATCTATTGCAGCCTGAAGCTTCATATCGCAGGCGAGCGCCGATTCTTCAAGAGTTCATTTTTTGTTCGTGAGGCTGCCGCGTTGGGACGACCGGGCGATCAAAAATCGGAGGTGATGCCCTTTTTCTCCCAGTCGCCAAAACGGGTCGGCTCTTTGCCACTGGGTCCGTCGACCTCTGTCGATTTTGGCGTCTCGTTGCCATGCCCGTCTTTGATAGCCTTGGCGCGGCGGGCGTCGGCCTCGGCCAGGGCGCGCTGGGCGGCAAGGGGCAGGGCGGCCCGGCGCGCCGCCTCTGCAACAGCCGGATCGATCTCATCGGCCGTTTCAGGGGGTTGCGCCCCGTTTGGCTTAGCGGGCGGCTCAGCGCCCGGCTTGGCATCTGGCTTCGTCTGGTCCATTCCTGTCTCATGCGAGCGCGGAATGCGCGTAACTTGAAGGGGCGCGGGTTGCTGCCCATGTCTCCAACGAACAAGTCTGCAACGAACGTGGTCTCTAACAGGAGTTTAGGCAAGCGATGAGCTATGCGCGTACCGCCATGCTGCTCGCCGGCATGACAGCTTTCTTCATCGGTGCCGGATTTTTGATTGCCGGCCAATCCGGCATGATCATCGCCCTCGTCGTCGGCGGCGCGATGAACATCTTCGCCTATTGGAATTCCGACAAGGTCGTCCTCAAGATGCACGGCGCCCGGGAGGTGACCGAAGCAAGCGACCCTGTGTATGTCGGGATGGTTCGCGATCTCGCCGCCAATGCCGACATGCCGATGCCCAAGTGCTACATCGTTGACAACCCCCAGCCGAATGCCTTTGCCACCGGCCGCAACCCGGAAAACGCTGCCGTTGCGGCAACGACCGGCCTGTTGCAGATGCTGAACCGCGAGGAAATCGCCGGGGTGATGGCCCACGAGCTTGCGCATATCAAAAACCGCGACACCCTGATCATGACCATCACGGCCACCATTGCCGGGGCCATCTCCGCCTTGCCGACGATCGCGTTCTTTTTTGGCGGCAACCGAAACAACGCCATGGGTGCGATTAGCACGATTGCCATCATGATCTTGGGCCCCCTCGCGGCCGCGATTGTGCAAATGGCGATCAGCCGGACCCGGGAATATGAGGCGGACCGGGTGGGCGCCGAAATTTGCGGCCAACCCGATTGGCTCGCATCAGCCCTTGTTAAAATCTCCAACGGGACGGCGCGGATCCCGAACCACGCTGCCGAGCGCAACCCGGCGACAGCCCACATGTTTATTATTAATCCGCTCAACGGTCAGCGTGCCGATAAACTGTTTTCCACCCATCCGGATACGCAAAATCGCATTGACCGATTGATGCAACTGACGGTGCCCCAACAGCCGCCTTTGTTTTCGGGCGGGGGCTCGGCAAACCGGCAAGGCCCTTGGAGTTGAGGCCCCCCCTGAGGCCCGCTCACCGTCCCTGGCGCGGGCAGGACACCTGATCAGGTGCCGAACCGCAGGGCCTCGAAGCGCCGATCCAACCAAGAGACAAACGACGAAGCGGCCGCGCTCACCGCGCGTGATGCCGCGTTGTCGGTCGTCCTCGCGGTGTTCGATCAAGGGCGCTTTGCCGATGACGCGCTTGACGAGATCCTGACCGCAGGTGGGAGCAAGCGTGCGGGTGTGCGGGCTGATATGCCGGCGCCGGCCCCCCTCTCCCAGCGGGACCGGGCGTTTGTGCGCCGGCTAACCGCAACGGTCTTCCGGCGCTGTGGGGAGATCGATGCGGCGTATGCGCCCTATTTGGCGCAATCGCCCCCGCCCGCACCGCTGCAGGCGCTGCTTCGGCTCGGCGCGGCGGAGTTGATCTTCCTCCGTACACCGGCCTATGCGGCCGTCGGGACCTGGGTGTCAGTCGCCAGGGGATCGAGGGCGACCGAACGCTTTGCCAAAGCGACGAATGCCATCCTGCGGCGGGTGTCCGAGCGCACCCCCGCGCCGCTTAGCGGCAAGGACGCGGTGAGCGCGAACATTCCGGCCTGGCTTCGGGACCGCTGGGAGGCTCGGTTTGGCGCGGCCGCCCTCACGACCCTGGGCGAGGCGGTCTTGCGCGATGCCCCGCTCGACCTTGGGGTGAGATCAGAGCCGGAAGCCTGGGCAGCTCGCCTTGACGGGCGTGTCCTGCCTATGGGCCACGTGCGGCTCACGGGCGCAGGCCGGCCGGTCAAAGAGCTTGCGGGATTTCGCAGCGGGGCTTGGTGGGTGCAAGATATTGCCGCTGGTCTTGCGGCCCGCGCACTTGGCGATGTGCAAGGAACTGAGGTGCTTGATCTGTGCGCAGCGCCCGGCGGCAAAACCGCAGCGCTGGCGGCGCGGGGCGCGCAGGTGACGGCGGTCGATGCGTCGGCCAAGCGGCTCAAACGCTTGCGCGAGAACATGGACCGGCTCGCCCTCCAGCCAACGATTATCGAGGCAGACCTCCTCACCTGGGAGCCTCAACGCCGGTTTGAGGCCATCCTCCTCGATGCCCCCTGCACAGCGACCGGCACAATCAGGCGCCATCCCGACCTCATGCATCTGCGCCGCGAGACCGACCTTGCCGACCGGGCGCGCCTGCAAGAGACCCTCTTGCGACGGTCCCTCTCCTGGCTCGAGCCTGGCGGGAGGCTTGTCTATGCGGTGTGTTCCCTCGAGGCGGAAGAAGGGCCCAAACTTATCGCTCGCCTGGTTGCCGAGAATGCCGTCACCCTGCTGCCGATTGAGGCCGCCGATATCGGTGGGCTAGCCTCGCTCATCGCGCCGGAAGGGTGGGTTCAAACCCGGCCCGATTTGTCGCCGTTCACCGGCGAGGTGCCGAAGGTAGGAGCCGCTGCGGCCGCCGAGGGCGAAGCGGGCGGCGCGGAGGGCGGCATGGACGGATTCTTTGTCGCGAAGCTTGGCGTGCCGAGCCTCAAACCCGCCTCCAAATCGACATGATCGTTCGGCCCTATGCGGCCTGCTACACCGGGAGAGTTTCAATGCCGTCGACAAAACTGCGCCACGCACCGCACGTGGCAGTCCTTTCGCTATCTTTGTTCGCTGCCGCTTGCGCCTCGGGGCTCGATTCGAGCGATTACAGCCGCGGCTCGGTTGGGAATGTAAGCCGCACCACCAGTGGCACCGTGTTGCAAGTGCGCGAGGTGCGCATTGAAGGCACCAAGTCCGGGATCGGCACCGGGGCCGGCGCTGTCATCGGCGGCGCTGTCGGGGCTGTCGTCGGCGGGATCGCCGGTGCCGCGGCCGAGGAAGGCGTGACGCGCCAAAAAGGGCACGAATACACAATTCGCCGGTCCGACGGGTCCGTGATCACCATTGTCCAGGGCGCCGACGCCAACATGTTGCCCCCAGGCAGCCCGGTACTGATCATTTCCGGGCAGCGCACCCGCGTTGTCGCCGACACCACGGGCGGCGCCCTCTAAAGAGCGGCGCCAGCCTCTCGCCAGGCGAGCGAGGTCTCAAGATTGGCCTGCACGCCAGCCCCAAAGTCGTGCCTCGGGGCCTGCCGGGGCCTTCCTTGCTCCGGTCTGGGCGCGATGATACTTTCTGACGCTTGATTCGTGGGTATCGGCGCCGCGGGTATGGCCGTGCGCGCCGCCGTGTTGGACAGAGCCCCCAGTCCCTTGCCGGGCCCCTGTTACGCATGGTCGTCGGAAGGCGGAGAGCGGCATTGGCGAACAGGGATCTTTTGCGCGACGCGGCCGAGGCGGGTTTCACCTCCGCTG
>JBCDJA010000008.1:0-18680 GCA_038748465.1 Pseudomonadota bacterium | reverse complement strand
ACCTTCTCACCGTCGTGCCGACATCAACAACCGAGCCCTTATCCCCAAAAGCTTTCAACGTCCTCATCGACCTGGGGGAGCCACTGCCTCGGTGGGGAGGCGGAACCAAGCTTTGGGTAAAGTGCGATATGATCGCCACTTTGGCGCTTAAGAGATTTCACTTTCTGCAGGAAGAAGACACTGACAGGCGTATCAAAAGAGCCGTTACAGACCAACAACTTACGGAAATCCGTCATGGCATCATTCACGCGATTGGCATGGGTTCATTGATTGATAATGGGCAAAAGCCTATATTGTAATTGGCTACTGGCCGCAGCGATGCGGTTCAGCTTAAGTCCTTGGGGAAACCCGGGCCGGCATTAGGGCGGTAACACGCCACTAATTTCGTAAAGAGCCCCCGGCGCTTCGGCGTTCGGGGGCTTGCCGTTTCTAACCGCTAGTTTCTGGGCACCGTCAGCACCGGCTGTCCCTCATCAGCCTCCTGCGCTTGTCTTGGCGCCGGAGCAACACCGGACCTCCCGAGGGTTGAGCAACCCTTGCCCACACGCACGCGCTTACCAAGCATAGAGCGGAAGGGGCCGAAAGACCCAGCACGCGGCCCCGGCGCCGATGAGGGTCCGAGAGCGAATTAAAGGCCTTCCAAGTCAACCCTCGCCTGTTTGCAAGCGTGCTGCGGTAAGCCCGTTAAGCCTGGCGCCGGCACCGCTTATGCAAGGCTGCCTCGGTGAGCGGTGCGGGAAGTGTGCGGCTGCGAAATGCCTCGTGACCTTTGTGCCCAACACGCGTCCTCTTTCTGTCCCGCGCTCGCCTCAATCCAACCCAATGTGTTCAGGAACGAGAAAGCTTTCCCCCGTATGGTCCGCGTTGAGACAATGTTGTGACTGCAACAGTCACTGAAAATTTCATCATTTTACCGATGAGTTGACTTTAATTGTTCCGGTCCGTGCACAACATTGTTAGTCAAGGTGAGTGGGTGCTGCGGGTTTAACCAAAAGGGTCGCGCTTAACGCAACAGGCGCCGATATAAGTCCAGAGGTTTGATTATGGATCGCAGCATGGCAGGGGTGCTTCAGCCGAAGATAAAACAAGGCATGGCGCATCGTGCTTCAGACGAGCACGAGATGCCGATCAACAAGGCGGAAACGATGCACACCGAAGGCCTGAGACGTAAAAAGCTCTCAATCTTGAAAAAGCGCAAATTCGATCTCCGTGCCGAGATCAATGCTTATGGAAATGACAAGCCGGTCGATAGCAATCCGCGTATCGATGATCTGTCCCGGGAAGAGCGCGACCTCGACCGGACGATTGGCGTGCTGCACTGCGCTCGGCTCGACCTGCTTTAAGCGGCGGGCCCTGGCCAGGCCGTTAGGGCAGCAGTTGAAGGACCTGTGCCCATTCGCTCCTTAGACGCTGGATGTTGGGCGCTGGGCCTTTGCTGTTGGGCATAGCATGTATGCCGGTCCAAGCTGCCGCTTCCTGAAAGGCGCCTAAAGGTCCGCGCCAGGTAACGCCCCGCGCGCACCCCACAACCGCCTGCCTTCCCGCCCGCGTCTTCCCCTTCAGTGTCTGGCCGGCTAGGCTCCCCCTCCGCATAAGGAGGGCCCGCCATGTCTGTTTATCTCTCGGCGAAACGCACCGGCAAACGCAAAACCGTCACGTCTATCAAAGCGCGTAAGGGCGGTGAGCCGATCGTTTGCCTAACGGCCTATACTGGCTCCTTTGCTCGCATTCTCGATGCCCATGCAGACCTTCTCCTGGTCGGCGATTCTGTTGCGATGGTGCATCACGGGCACGAAACCACGATCCCCCTGAGCCTTGATGCCGCGATCCTCCACACCGAAACGGTGGTCCGCACCACCACCGACGCTCTTGTGGTCATCGACATGCCCTTCGGCAGCTATGAAGAAAGCCCTGAAGTCGCGTTTCGCAATGCTGCGCGGGCCATGAAAGAGAGCGGGGCCCAAGCCGTGAAGCTCGAGGGGGGCGCGTCCATGGCCGACACCATCGCCTTCCTCACCCAGCGGGGGGTGCCGGTGATGGCCCATATCGGCCTGTTGCCCCAATCGGTGCATGTGAAGGGCGGTTATAAAACCACCGGCAAATCCCTCGACGAATGGCCTGCCTTGGAGGCGGACGGACTGGCGGTCGCCGAGGCCGGAGCCTTTGCGGTGGTGATTGAAGGCATGGCCGCAGAGCTTGCCGGCAAAATCACCCAGCGGCTTGCAATCCCAACCATCGGCATCGGCGCCTCGCCTGACTGCGATGGACAAATCCTCGTCACCGAGGATCTTCTGGGCCTTACCCCCCGCCAACCGAAATTCGTGCGCGTCTACGCTGAGGTCGGCCTGGCGATCGAACAAGCGGTGATGGCCTATGCCGAGGATGTGAAGGCGAGGCGCTTCCCCGGCCCGGACGAGGTCTATGCCGGACCTTCAAAAAAGCCTTCCGCTTGAGGCCTGAGCGCGTATTGCCAGGGGATCGGCCGCGTGGTTAACAACCGTCCCGGGCAGCTGCCGACCGGTAAGGAGTGCCACCTGTGGTCGATATTTTTAAGGAGGTCGAAGAGGACCTCCGATCTGAGCGCCTCAAAAATCTTTGGAAGAAATACGGGACCCTGGTGATCGCCTTCGCGGTCGGCCTGGTCCTTGTCACCATTTACAACGTCGTCTCCGGCAATTTGCGCGATCAGCGCTTTCAATCGCGCGGCGAACAATTGGGCATCGGCCTTGAGGATTTGTCTGCCGGCGAAGAGGACAAGGCCGCCGGCGCCTTTACAGAGCTTGCGGCGGGCGGGCCGCCGGAAATTGCGGCCATCGCCACATTCAATCTCGCCGAGGCCTTGCTGCGCGATGGGGACCGGGAGGGGGCGCTCGGTGCCCTACAAAGCCTCATCGATGACAAAGATTTGCCCGACTACACCCGTGACCTGGCGCGCGTCAAACACGGGTGGCTGCGCGCTGAGACCGACCCTTACGCAGCCTTGGAGCGCGACCTTGGGTTGCTCACAACGAGCGACAGCGTGTGGCGCCACTCCGCGCGCGAATTGCTGGGCTTTGCCGCCTTTCGTGAGGACAATTTCGAGGCGGCCAGGACGCATTTTCAGTTTCTCCTGCTGGACGGAACGACCCCGGCAACCCAGCGCGAACGGGCAAACCAAATGTTGGTGATGACCGAAAGCCTTTCAGGCGCCGGGGAGGCGCCCGATGCGGGAAGCGATAGTGGCCGCCAACCGGGAGGCGGCACCCTGCCAATCGGGCCTGACGGCGGTGCGGCCGCGGGTGACGGAGCGCCGGGAGGCGATGGGCTAAGCGTCACAGAACCGGCTGAACCTGCCGGAACGGTTGCGGAACCGACCGAAGCAAGCCAAGGTCAGGCCCAAGAACCGAGCGACGCCGACGATCTCGACGATCTGGACGATGATCCGGGCTTTGGCGGCTCGGCGACCGACTGAGGCCCGCTCCTTGGGCAAGGATCGCCGCCCACAGGAGTGCCGGTCCAAGCAAGACGGTGCTCTTAGAGACGTCGCAGGGTCGGTAACGGTAATGGGCGGCCACGGGGGCCGATACGGCGTGGTTGGGGATCACGGCAGGGTGGAGGAAAAACAATGAGACTTTCAATTTCCGCAGGATTGGTTGCGACGTCCTTGGCTGTTACGGGCTGCGCCCTCGGCGGGGGCAAGGACAACGCCGAAGAGGTGGTCGTTGGCGACCGGATTTCGGTCTTGTCCCTGGAGCAAGACCTTATCATCGACCGGGCCCTTGCCGCTCAGCCGGCCCAATTGCCACCCGTGTTCATCAATGATGCGTGGCCGCAGCCGGGCGGCTATTCCCACCACGCCATGCAGCACCTGTCCCTGGAGCCAAACTTCCGTGTGCTGTGGAAATCGGATGCCGGTGCCGGCTCCAACGATCGCCGGCACATCTCGGCAAGCCCTGTCGTCGCTTGGGGCTCTGTCTTCACCCTTGATGCAAAGGCCGTCGCAAGCGCCTTTGACGCCAAAACCGGCCGGCGTTTATGGCGCCGGGACTTTAGCCTCAAAGGCGAAAGCGCCGATGCGGGCTATGGCGGCGGTGTTGCCGTTTCCGGCGGCAATGTCATCGTCACCACCGGCTTTGGGGACGTGATCGCCGTCGATGCCGAGAGCGGGGACGAGATCTGGAAACGCTCCCTCGGCGTTCCGGTCCGCACGCCGCCAACCGCAGCCGGCGGGCAGATCTATGTGACGACGGTCGAGAACCACTTTTACGCCATGGACGATCGCACCGGCACGACCCTTTGGTCCTACCGGGGCATCAGCGAGACGGCGAGCCTTGTGAGCGATGCCACCCCCGCCGTGATGGGCGATCTGGTGGTGGCGCCCTTCTCGTCCGGCGAATTGGTTGCCTTCCAGGCCCAGAATGGCCGGGAATTGTGGTCTGACTTCCTCAGCCGCACGGGCCGGGTCACCCCCCTTGCCGGCATTAACGCGATTTCGGGCCGGCCGGTGATCAACCGCGGACGGGTCGTCGCGGTGAGCCATAATGGGCGCCTTGTGTCGATCGATTTGCGCTCCGGACGGCGGTTCTGGTCGCACAATCTGACCAGCATCGAAACGCCCTGGGTTGCGGGCGATCATGTGTTTCTCGTGACCACCAATTCTCAGGTCGTGGCGTTGAACTGGGATGACGGGCGCATTCGCTGGGTGTCGGACCTTCCCTCGTTCAAGAACGAGAAGAAGCGCAAAGGCCCCATTCGCTGGGCCGGGCCGGTGCTTGCCGGCAATCAACTGATCCTCGTTTCTTCAGAGGGGCGGATGGTATTCTTGTCCCCCGAATCCGGCGAGACGATCGGCGACCGGAAAGTGCCTGACGGCTCCTTTATTGCCCCGGTGGTTGCCGATGGCGTGATGTATCTCCTCACCTCGGGCGGCCAGCTTGTTGCCTTTGGCGGGGGGACAGGCGTGTCCACGACCGAGGCGAAAGCGACCCGCACCATCGATGTGGAGGTTGTCGAGGACATTTCCCTTGAGACGAGCGAAGACGAGAAGGGGCGGCAAGCTCTCATCGATATCGATCTATTCGGACGCTGATTAAAAGCAGGCCGCGGCGTGCGCGCCAAACTGGCCTGCTTTTCTAGAGCCGCCCTCAACGGAGTGTTTTGCAGCCATGGCGACACTCGCCATTGTCGGCCGGCCAAATGTGGGCAAGTCCACCCTCTTCAATCGCTTGGCCGGCAAAAAACTCGCCCTTGTCCATGACGAACCAGGCGTTACCCGCGATCGGCGCGAGGCCGACGGCAGGCTTGGCGATTTGTCGTTCCGGTTGATCGACACCGCCGGCTTTGAAGACGTGGGCGGTGACGATTTGCCGGCCCGGATGCAGAGCCAGACGGGGCGGGCGATCGAAGAGGCCGATATCTGCCTCCTCGTCATCGATGCGCGCGCCGGCGTCGTTCCCCTTGATGAAATCTTCGCCGACAAATTGCGCCGGGCCGAAAAGCCGGTGCTTCTCCTTGCCAACAAATGCGAAGGGCGCGCCGGCGAGGCCGGCATCCTCGAGGCCTATGCCCTTGGCCATGGCGACCCGGTGCCGATCTCGGCCGAGCACGGCGAAGGCATGGGGGATCTTTATGGGGCCCTTCTGCCGTTGCTGGAGGGCGACCCCCTCAAGGCTCCAACGGCCGCTGACGGGGAGGGGGCTGAGTGGCCGGGCATGGGCCGACATCCAGACGCCCGCGAGGAAGACGCCGGCGCGGAACACGCCCGCGAGGAAGATGGGGGCGAACCGGACGCTGCCTGGGCCGATGAGCCCCTGCGCGATTGGTCGGCGCGTCCCTTGCGGCTCGCGGTTGTCGGCCGGCCCAATGTCGGAAAATCCACTCTCGTTAACGCCCTTATCGGCGAGGAGCGGATGTTAACCGGGCCCGAGGCCGGCATCACACGGGACTCAATCGGTGTGCCTTGGTCCTATGAGGGCAAGTCCGTCACCCTCTTTGACACCGCCGGCATGCGGCGCAAGGCCCGCATCGATAAGTCCTTAGAGAAACTATCCGTGTCCGACACGCTGCGCGCCGTGCGGTTTGCGGAGGTCGTCGTCCTCCTCTTCGATGCCACCCAGGCCTTTGAAAAACAGGACCTTGTGCTGGCGGATCTGATTGCCCGCGAGGGCCGGTCGCTCGTCATTGGGCTGAACAAATGGGATCTGGTGGACGACAAGCCCGCAGCGTTCCGGGCCATGCGGGAAAAAACGGATCGGCTCTTGCCCCAGGTTCGGGGGGTGTCCCTCGTGACGCTGTCCGGGCTTTATGGCGATGGGCTTGAGCGCCTCATGCCGGCGGTGTTCGGCGCCTTTGACGTGTGGCAAACGCGGCTGCCCACAGCCCGGCTCAACGCCTGGATGGCAGGCGCACAGGAGCGCCATCCACCCCCGGCCGTCCAGGGCCGTCGGATCAGGCTGCGCTATGTCACCCAAGCCAAATCCCGGCCGCCGACCTTTGCCGCCTTCTCCTCGAGGGGCGATAAGGTGCCCGAGAGCTACACGCGCTATCTGATCAACGATTTGCGGGATTGTTTTGAGCTGCCGGGCACGCCCATTCGCTTTTTTATGCGCAAGCCAAAAAATCCGTTCGCGACGTAACGGGGGCTTGGCGCGCCTACCCCTTGCGCCACTCACGATAGGTCACCACCTCGCCGTGGCGCGTGCAGCCTGGGCCTGCAAGCTCTAGGAAGAGCGGCACCAAGTCTCTTGGCGCGGGGAGGGTAGAGGCGTCTTCCCCCGGCATTGCTTTTGCGCGCATCGCTGTTGCCGTCGCGCCGGGATTAAGCAGATTGATCTTGAACGAGGATTTGCGCATGTCGGCGGCGTAACACAGCACCATGGCCTCAAGCGCTGCCTTGGTCGTGGCATAGGGCCCCCAAAAGGCCCTGTAGTCCTGCGCCACCGTGGACGTGACAAACACCGCCCGAGGCGCATCGGACCGCTGCAGCAAGGGCTCGCAAATGCGGAGCAGCCGGTAATTGGCCGTCACATTCACATCCATAAGCTTTTGCCAGTCTTTGGGCTCCATATGGGTGAGCGGCGTGAGCGCGCCGAGCATGGCCGCATTGCCGATCAAAATGTCGAGCTTGTTCCATCGGCCCAAAATGGCTGCACCAAGACGGTCGATCGCGTCCATGTCCGATAAATCGAGGGGAACGAGGGTGGCGGGCGGGCCCCCGGCGGCCTTAATGGCATCGTCAAGGTCCTCAAGCCCGCCGACCGTTCGGGCCACGGCAACAACTTGCGCACCAGCCGCCCCGAGCGCCTCGGCCACCGCGCGGCCAATACCCCTGGAGGCACCGGTTACCAGGGCAATCCGTCCACGGAAGGGTTCTGGAGCAGGGTCTGGAGCGGTCATCAGGTCGTTGTGCAGGGCGGGGGGTTATTCGGCAGCACGGTCGATAAGGAGCGAGAGTTGCCGCCCATCAAGGCCGCCCGATTTGTCGGTGAGCTTTGTGGGGTACTCGCCGGTAAAACACGCATCGCAATATTGCGGCGCCTCGGCGTCCCGCTGCTGAACGCCCATGGCGCGGTAAAGGCCATCAATGGTGACGAAGGCTAAACTATCGGCACCGATGTGCTCGGCCATCCCTGCGACCGAGAGGCGCGAGGCGAGAAGTTTTTCTTTGCGCGGGGTGTCCACACCATAAAAGCAGGGATGGGTGGTCGGCGGGCTGGCGATGCGCATATGCACCTCGCTTGCGCCGGCCTCGCGCACCATTTGGACAATTTTTGTCGACGTAGTGCCTCGGACGATCGAATCATCGACCAGCACAACCTTGCGCCCCTCCAGCATGGCCTTATTGGCGTTGTGTTTCAGCTTAACGCCCAAATGCCGGATTTGATCGGCCGGCTCGATGAAGGTGCGTCCCACATAATGGTTGCGGATGATCCCAAGCTCGAATGGGATCTGGCTTGCATCGGCAAAACCGAGCGCGGCAGGGACACCGGAGTCCGGAACCGGGATCACCATATCCACATCGGCCGGCGCCTCGCGCGCAAGCTCGCGGCCGATTTGTTTGCGTGCTTCATACACGCTGGCGCCTTCGACAATGCTATCGGGCCGGGCGAAATAGACATACTCGAAGATGCAGAACCGTTTGCGTGACGGGGTGAAGGGAAAGCGGCTTTCAAGGCCTTGCTCGGTGATCACCACCATCTCCCCCGGCTCGATATCGCGCACGAAATCGGCGCCAATAATATCAAGGGCGCAGGTCTCAGACGCGAGGACATAGGCCCCGTCGAGATTTCCGAGGACCAGGGGGCGCACACCGACCGGGTCGCGCACGCCGATGAGTTTTTTGTTGGTCAGAGCAATGAGAGAATACGCCCCTTCTACCTCCCGCAACGCATCGGCGACCTTGTCGGCGGTCGATTTGGCCCGGCTGCGGGCAATCAGGTGGACGATGTTCTCGGTGTCTGAGGTGGAATGGAAGATCGATCCGTGTTCGATCAAATCCTGGCGCAGGGTTTTGTTGTTCGTAAGGTTGCCGTTATGGGCAACGGCCAGCCCGCTTGCCGAAAGCTCTGCATAGAACGGTTGGATGTTGCGTTCATTGGCGGCATGGCCGGCGGTCGAGTAGCGCGTGTGGCCGATGGCCCGAGCGCCCTTTAATCGCTCGATGACGGAGGCCTTGGTAAACCGGTCGCCGACCTGACCAAGCTCCTTGCGCAGATGAAAGTTCTCCCCATCGAAGGAGACAATTCCGGCGCCTTCCTGCCCTCGGTGCTGCAGCGCATGGAGCCCAAGCACGGTCAGCTTGGCGGCGTCTGGATGTCCGAAGACGCCAAACACCCCGCACTCCTCGTGCAGCTTATCATCGTCAAAGGGATGGGCTGGGATCATGCAGCGTCGTCCTCAGTTGGACCCGATAAGATCATCCAACGCATCGCGGGTGCTTTCGTCATAGCCGGTGCCGCTGCCCCCAGATTTTTTCGGGACCGTTTGTCGATCATCGGCCGCACCCACCTCAAAACCTGCGAAATCCCGCGCCGCATCGATGAAAAACGCATTCGTCCGATCCATCAAAGGCAAGAATCGCGCCTCGGCGATCCAGGCTGGCGGATCGGGGTCGACCCGCACCGTGGAATAAAGGAGATAGACAAGCGTCACGAAAAGAAAGCCCCGCGCGAGGCCGAACAAAAAGCCGAGGGTGCCGTCGATGGGGCCTGGCTTATCTGCCTCCAGTTTCTGGCCGAACCATGCCGCCAGAAAGGTGAAAACCGCGTAGAAAAACAGCAATAAAAAAATGGCTGCAATCGCATCTGCGAGCCAGCTGGGGTCTACATAGGTGCCCACAAAGCCTGATGCCGCGGGGAAAAACCGAAAGGTAAACAGAACCGTGAGGACGATGGAGAGGGTGGTCAGCACTTCTTTGGTAAAGCCCCGCAACAGGGCCAGAAGAGCCGATAGCAGCATGATGGCAAGGATGACCACGTCGACGGGCGTAATGGGCATCCGCGGTGTCCTCCAGCAGGGGGCCGATCGCACGACGAGCAAGCCAAGCGTGGAAGCTCTATCGAGGCGGCGGCAGCTGTGAAATGTGTTCTACCAAAGCTTGGATGACGTCAACCGTCTCGACGGTCAGGCTGGGATCGGGCGTGTTTTTGTGTTGCGCCCGATCTCCACGTTTCAGCGGAGGCGTCCAAGCCTCTGTAAACCCTAACTTTTTGGCTTCCTTAAGACGCTGCGCCGCGTGCACCACCGCGCGCACCTCGCCGGACAAGCTGATCTCGCCGAAGACAACCGCCTGGCGAGGCAGAGCGATTCCCTGGTGCGACGAGACGAGCGCGGCGGCCACCGCCAAATCCGCCGCCGGTTCGCTGATCTTTAGACCCCCTGCAACATTGAGATAAATATCCGATCCGCCGAGGGTGAGGGCGCACCTTGTGTCGAGGACAGCAAGGATCATCGCCAGCCGCGATGTGTCCCAGCCGATCACGCTTCGCCTGGGCGTGCCGAACGGCGTTGGGGCCACCAGGGCCTGGATTTCGACGACCACAGGCCGCGAGCCTTCCATGCCAGCAAAGATTGCCGCTCCGGGAACCGCGCCGCTGCGCTCGCCCAAAAACATCTCCGACGGGTTCGCAACCTCGGTAAGCCCCGCCTCCGTCATTTCAAAAACGCCGATCTCGTCGGTCGGGCCAAATCGGTTCTTCACCGTACGGAGGATGCGAAAGTGATGGGTTCGCTCGCCCTCAAAATGCAGCACCGTATCGACCATGTGCTCAAGCACGCGCGGGCCGGCGAGCTGACCTTCCTTGGTCACGTGCCCAACAAGAAAGAGGGTCATCGACCGGCGTTTGCAAAAGGCAATGAGCTCCTGGGCGCAGGCGCGCACCTGGGAAACGGTGCCGGGTGCCGCTTCCAGCGCGTCCGACCACATGGTTTGGATCGAATCGATAATCAGGTGGCGTGCCGGCGGGTCGCTGCCGTCTAGGGTTGCGAGAATATCGCGGACCGTTGTTGCAGCCGCGAGCGCAACGGGCGCTTGATCAAGCCCAAGGCGCCGCGCGCGCAGCCGAATTTGGTCGATCGCCTCTTCGCCGGAGATATAAGCCACCCGGTCCCCGGTCGCGCTGAGGCGTGCACTCAATTGCAAAAGCAGCGTTGATTTGCCGATGCCCGGATCGCCGCCAATGAGAAAGGCCGTACCCGGCACAAGGCCGCCGCCGCAGACCCGGTCGAATTCCTGAAGCCCTGTGGCGAGCCGGGGCGGCGGATCTGATGCGCCAGCAAGGCTCTCTAATGACAGAACCCGGCCTGACCCGGCCTTGGCGGCAAGCGATCCGGCATGGGCGGGACCGTCCGTGACCTCTTCGGCGATCGTGTTCCACTCGCCGCAGGCATCGCAGCGCCCGGCCCATTTTGAATGTACCGAGCCGCAGGCCTGACAGACAAATCGGTTCTGGGCGCGCGCCATTAAAGGGCGCGCCTCACGGTTTAAGGACCTCCATCCGGATCGGACCCTCTGCCCGCCCGTGAATGAACTGGTCCACCATATCGTTGCCGCTGGTGTCGATGGTCTGCGCGGGCCCTCGCCAGATGATGCGGCCCTTATAAATCATGGCGATTTCATCGGCGATTTTGCGCGCGCTCGCCATGTCGTGGGTAATCGAGAGGGCGGTGGCGCCCAGCTCTTTCACGCATTTGACGATCAGATCGTTGATGACGTCGGCCATGATCGGGTCGAGGCCCGTTGTCGGCTCATCGAAAAAAATGATCTCGGGCTGGGTGGCGATGGCGCGCGCAAGGCCCACGCGTTTTTGCATGCCGCCCGAGAGTTCGGCCGGCGACAGGTCGCCGACCTCAGGTCCAAGACCCACCTTGGCAAGGTTCTCGATGGCGATGTCCCGGGCCTGACG
This sequence comes from Pseudomonadota bacterium, assembly GCA_038748465.1. GTDB lineage: Bacteria > Pseudomonadota > Alphaproteobacteria > M2410 > M2410 > JBCDJA01. Next base: position 7,299 of record JBCDJA010000008.1, on the reverse strand, counting down.
GCGCGGCATCTTTTGGCCCTGGATGAGCCCAAAGGCGACATTCTCCCAGACCTGCAAACTGTCGAAGAGTGCCGCGCCCTGGAACAACATTCCAAACTTGCGCATCACCTGTTCGCGGTCGCCCTGGCCAAGGCGCGTAACCTCTTGGCCATCGATTTTGATGCTTCCTTTGTCGGGGCGGAGGATGCCGAGGATGCACTTCAGCATCACCGATTTCCCGGTTCCTGACCCGCCGATGATCACAAGGGATTTTCCGGTGTCGACGGACAGGGTCGTCCCGTTCAGGACCTTTTTCGGGCCAAACGCCTTGTAGATGTCATTGACTTCGATTTTCGGCGTGGCCATCGCACTGGGCTCCGCGCAAGATTTAAAACGAGAACAAAAGCGACGTCATGAGGTAGTTCGCCGCCAAGATGAGGATGGATGCGGTGACGACCGCGTTGGTGGTTGCCGCGCCGACCCCCTGGGCACCGCCCCGGCTGTAAAATCCATTGTAACAGCCCATCAGTGCAATGATGAACCCAAACACAGCCGCCTTCCACAATCCCGAGGTTACATCGCCGACCTCAAGGAAGGTCATGGTGTTTTGGATGTAAGCACTGGCGTTAAAGCCGAGCGATTGGGTGGCGACGATAAACCCGCCCATGATGCCGATAATGTCCGCTACCAGAACAAGTAAGGGAAGGGTGACGACGGCCGCGATGAGGCGCGGCGCGATGAGATATTTGTAGGGATTGGTGGACAGGGTCGACAGCGCGTCGATCTGCTCGGTGACCCGCATGGTGCCGATCTCAGCAGCGATCGCGGCGCTTACCCGGCCGGCCACCATAAGCCCGGCCAGCACGGGGCCCAGCTCGCGCGTAATGCCCAGCTGCACAATCTGCGGCACGATTTGCTCGGCATTAAAACGGCTACCGCCAATATAGATTTGCAAGGCCAGCACACCGCCCGTGAAAAACGCCGTCATGCCCACGACCGGCAGCGAGAAATAGCCGATCCGCATCATTTGAGCGCCGATCGCGCGCACGAAGATCGGCGGCAAGGGGATGTTGATCACCGCGCGCCAGGTAAAGAGGCACAGCCGGCCGGTTTGTTCCAGAAAGGCCAAAAACACGCGGCCAATAACGGCGAGAAAATTCCAGTCGCTCATGGACGAAGTGTATCCCCCTTGCTGCCAACCCCGCTCGGTGCCGTTCCCCCTGGGTGCCAACCCCGCTCGGTGCAGACCGGTTTTGCTGGCGAGCCCGCGCGTTCCATGGGCGCTTACAATCGGCTCGGCCGGTCGCTTCGGTCGGCCGTGCCTAAGCGGTGTCCGCGGGTGCCACCGGCCTGACGGTGCGGCGGTACCTTCTACCCAGAGACGTCAAGATTTCATAGCCAATGGTACCCGCTTTTTCAGCAAGGTCGTCAATGGTCACCCCATCGCCCAACAAGGTCACCGGCTCGCCCGGCCCAACCGGCTCGCCCGGCGCTCCTGGGACGTCGGTGACATCGATCCCCACGAGGTCCATCGACACTCTTCCTGCGATCGGAACCCGTTGGCCCCGCACCACAACCTCGCCCCGGTTGCTGAGGGCGCGCAGCACCCCATCGGCATACCCCGCGCCGATGGTGGCGATGCGCGTCGGGCGCTTGGCGACAAAGCTCGCGCCATAGCCGACCGTCGCGCCGGGCTCCACATCGCGCACCTGGAGCACGGGCGCTTTCAGGGTCACGACGGGCTGAAGCGGGACCGGCAAAGCGCCGCTTTGGAGCGGATTGCCTCCGTAAAGGGCAATGCCGGGGCGCACCAGGTCGTAGTGGAAGGCTTTGCCCAGAAAAATTCCTGCAGAATTGGCAAGGCTTGCGGGAAGCGTCGGCGCGGCCGCGCGCACCGTCTCAAACGCCTGGCGCTGGACCTCGGATAGGGGCATGTCCGGCCGGTCAGCGCAGGCTAGGTGGGACATAAAAAGCGTCAGGGAAATGCCCTCAAGGCTTGCGGGATCTTGCAAAAGCGCCCGTGCCTCGTCAGGCGCAAGGCCCAGCCGGTTCATCCCTGTATCGACATGAAGGGCAGCGTTTTGGCCTGAGTTGCTCGTCGAAGCAGCCTCTCGCCAGGCCGCGACTTGCTCGAGCGAATTGAGGACAGGCCGGGCCCCAATACGGTGCGCGTCTGCCTCTTGCCCCGGCAAAAGCCCGTTGAGCACATAGACGGCAAACGGCGCCTCGGGGAACTTCGCCGCAAGGTCTGCTGCCTCTTCGAGCTGGGCGACGAAAAATGTGCTGCAGCCAGCCTCAAGAAGCGCCTCAACCACCGGTCCAACACCAAGCCCGTAGGCATCGGCCTTGACCACCGCGCCCATGCGGTTCGGGCCAGCCAGGCCTTCGAGCGCCCGGTAATTGGCGACAAGCGCCCCGAGATCGACGGTCAGCGATCCGAACGCCCCAAGATCGGATAACGGATCGGACGGCGCATCGTGCGGACGATCAGCGGCAAGGGACGGGGCGGAGGCTGGGTCCTCGGGGGATAGCTGCGACGGCGGCACGGATCTGATCCTGTGACCTCAGAGCACCCCCATGGGAACGGCAACCTGTTCCGCTCAAGGTGCCAAAGTGGCATTGGCTATAGGCGGCGAGGGCTTAACGCAGCGAGAGACAGCTTTGCGGCGGCCGACATTCAGAACGCCGCGAGCGCGACGCATTTGTCGCGCGCCGCCGAGCCTTAATGCGGACCGTACTCACCGACAGGACCATTGATGTCGGCTTTTTGGAGATTTGTGAAGCGGGTGTATTTCGGATCGAAATAAAGGTCGGCCTTACCGACCGGCCCATGCCGATGCTTGCCGATAATCACCTCAGATTCATAGCCAAGTCGGGCACGTTTTTCTTGCCAGTCCCGCATGGCGTCCTCATCCCCCTGGGGCGGTTTTTGCTGCTCCAGATAATAGCTCGCCCGATACAGGAACATCACAATGTCCGCATCCTGCTCGATCGAGCCCGATTCCCTGAGGTCTGACAGCATGGGCCGCTTATCCTCGCGGCTCTCAACAGCGCGGGACAGCTGAGACAGAGCGATGATCGGCACATCGAGTTCTTTGGCGAGGGCTTTCAGCGTTTGGGTGATCTCGCTGATCTCCTGCACGCGATTGTCGCCGCGCTTGGTGCCCGACGGGGTCACGAGTTGAAGATAGTCGACCATAATGACGCCGATGTCTTCTTTAAGGGTCAGGCGACGGGCGCGGGCGGCCAGGGCAGCAATCGAAATACCGCCGGTATCGTCGATGAAGAGGGGGGTTTTCTCTACCTCTTTGGCCGCTTGGGCGAGGCTTGAAAACTCCTCCTGATCGATTTCCCCGCGACGGATGCGGCTCGAGGAGATGCCGGTTACCGACGAGATGATCCGGGTGGCGAGCTGCTCTGAGGACATCTCTAGGCTGAAATACAGCACCTTCGCGCCATCGATCTTTCGCCCGTTTTTATCTGTCTTCTGACAATTTAGATGGGCTTTGGCGATATTGTAGGCGAGGGTGGTTGCCATGGCTGTCTTGCCCATGCCCGGCCGGCCGGCAACGATGACGAGGTCTGATCGCTGGAGCCCGCCCAAATGCTTGTCGAGGTCGGAGATGCCTGTGGAATAGCCGGCAAGCCCGCCCTCGCGCTTATAGGCCGTCGCCGCCGTTTCCAGCATTTCCAGGATCGAGTCTTTGAAGGATTTATGCCCCTTACCCGGGCGCCCCGATCGCGCTAGCTCGAACAGCATCTTCTCGGCTTCTTCGACCTGCTGATCGGCTGACATGTCTCCGCGGGGGCCAAGCGCTCGGGAGCGGATGCCCTCGGACATTTCGATCAAGCCGCGGAGCGATGCGCATTCAAAAACGATTTTTGCATATTCGGTGAGGTGATAAATCGCCGGCACTTCGTCAACGAGGCGCCCGAGATACTCAAGCCCCCCCATTTCGTTGTAGCCCTCATCGCCTTCCATCCTCGGATTGATGGAAATCAGATCGGCGGTACGCCCGCCGGAATACATATCGACGATCTCGCGGTATATTCGGCCGTGAAGGGTTTCGTAGAAATGTTCCGGACGAAGAAAATCGGTAAACTGATCCAGTTGATCGTTTGATAACAACAACCCGCCGACTAGGGCTCGCTCGGCACTGAGATCGCTTGGTAGCCGCCCGGTTTCCGCCTCTGTCCCTGAGGGCCCGGAGCCGGAGCCCGATGAGGCCGGGTAAAATGTAGCTTTCCCATCAGGCGGTTCAGACATCGGCAGCCTTCCTCTAAGTGCTAGCGATTTATGGCGAACCGTCAGCTGACGGAGTAAACAAATTATCCCGACATAATGCGCATGCGAAGGGGCGATTGCAAGCTCGCAAAACGAGTTTTGAAAATTTCTATTTACCGCCTTGGTCTTGGACGTGTTGGATTTTGGTCGAGGGACTGGCTGAATGTCGTTTGATTTCGAGGCATTAAAAAAGCCGCCTAATTCGTAGGCGGCTTTTATCGCTGAAAAGAAATCTGTGGATTAGGTTTCGTCGACACCGTCCTCGGAGGATTGGTCCGTGTCCTCGCTTCCATCTTCTAGCTCGGCGACGGCGGCCTCAGCGTCTTCATCGTTTTCAAACAGCTCATCGGCGCGGGCCAAGGCGTCTTCCTCATCCTCGGCAAGCCTATCGAGCAGCACATCTTCCCCGCGTGCTTGCCGTTCGGCTTCCTCGTCCGTCCGGGCAACATTGAGCTGTACCGTACACGTAACTTCCGGATGAAGCTTGATTTGCACATCATGCACGCCAAGCGATTTTATAGGGACATTGAGCACCACCTGGGACCTAGAAACAGAGAACCCCTCCTCGGTTGCGCGGTCGGCGATGTCCCGAATGGTGACAGAGCCATAAAGCTGCCCGGCCTCGCCGGCTTGGCGAATTATGACAAAGCTCTGTCCATTGAGTTTTTCTGCGACGGTATCGGCCTCGCCCTTGCGCTCCAGGTTCCGCGCCTCGAGTTGTTGGCGCTGGGTTTCGAAGTAAGCGAGATTGGCCTTGGTTGCGCGCAGGGCTTTTTTCTGGGGGAGCAGGAAGTTGCGGGCATAGCCCGGACGCACCCGGACCACATCGCCCATCTGGCCCAACTTCTCGACCCGTTCGAGAAGGATGATTTCCATGGTCTGTCTCCAATCGATTAAGGGGCCGGCTGGCCGCATGTCTCGACCCAAGGGGCCGGCGCCTGCCTCATGCCGCTCTCAGTCGTTGATCTGATTCATCAAGCGCCGGCGAAGCCCGAATATCTGATCGATAAGGGCCACAAGGATGACGCTGATGGCAAAGCCCGGGACAAGCACAAGCGTGATGTAAAAGAGCGCCAGCACAAACGCCCGCCCAGGCCAGGCGCGGGCTATATCATGGGTCACAGACAGGCCCAAGAAGAAATAGACCGTGCCCAGAACCGCCACGGCGATGCTTGCCGCAAGGCCTAACAAGCCGGGGATAAACGAGACTGCAAAGGCGCCGATCAAGGCGGCCAGGGCGGGGGTCGGCAATTGGGTTTCATTCACGCCGAGCGCGGGCCGTAAAGACAGTTTGGACCGGACCATGGCTGCATGGGCAATGAGCCCGCTGATGGCCGTCGTGCCGGTCCACACGGCCGCGGCAGCCACCGGCGCAATCCCGGCAAAGAGGCGTTGGAGATCGGCATCGCTGGCCGGCTGGCCCGCGCGCTCAAGCGCGTCTTTTAGGTCGGCAACGGCGGGCGCGAGCTCGGGGCGTTCAAGGGTTTCGGCGGCAAAGGCCATCAAGGTGGCGTTGATGTCCCCGCTCGTCACCCCAAGCAACGCCAGCAGCGAGAAGGGCACAAGGCACCCGATGGCAGCAAGCCACAACAAAAGGCGCCCGGCAGGATAATAGATGAGCGTTCCGTCTTCTTCGTATTGGGACAACACGGCCCGGTTGGTGAGCACGAGGGGCGCAAGGGCGGTCACCAGCAGAAAGCTGATCGCCCCGCCAGGTCCCGCCATGACAAGCAGCAGAATCGCGCCGGCAACCGCGCCCACCGCCGCAGTGATCCAGCGCCAGCCAAGACCGGCCATAAACAAGGGGACTTGCGCCAAGGCGGTAAGCAGCACCAGGGCCGGATCGCCAGACAGGCCCGAGACGAACGCGAGGGCACTGACAACGCCTGTCAGAAGCCCAACACCGATCCACTGATAACTCACTGGCCCGTTCCTCCACCCCGCATCGCGTGCAGCCCTCGAGCGCGATGGGCCGGCCGTATCCTGCGCGCGCGGAGTTATTTCACCACGTAGGGCAGCAGGGCCAAGAAGCGGGCGCGTTTAATGGCACGCGCCAGTTCTCGTTGTTTTTTGGCCGAAACCGCGGTGATGCGGCTTGGCACGATTTTTCCCCGTTCCGAGACATAGCGCTGCAAGAGCTTGGTGTCTTTATAGTCGATTTTGGGGGAATTGGCGCCGGAAAACGGACAGGTCTTCCGACGGCGGAAAAAAGGTCGGCGGACAGGAACTTGGGGGATTTTCTGATCTGACATGGCTTTGCTCTTTAACTTCCATCGGCTGGGGCGGCATCGGCGGCGGGCTTTTCTGCCCGGTCGGGGCGGTCCCCGCGGTCGGGGCGGTCGCCGCGCTCGGGCCGGTCGCCCCGGGGTCCGCGCCGGTCGCCGCGGTCTCCCCGATCGCCTCGGTCGCCGCGATCACCCCTGGGGCCACGCCGATCGCCCCGGCCCCCGCGATCGTCCCGGTTCTTGTTCTGCATCATGGCCGATGGACCCTCTTCAAGCTCATCGACCTTCATCGTCATGTAGCGCAGGACGTCCTCATGGATGCGTTGCTGGCGCTCCAATTCATGGATGGCGCCGGCCGGGGCATCAACGTTGAGCAGGGTGTAATGGCCCTTACGGTTTTTCTTGATCCGGTGTTGCAGGGTCTTAAGGCCCCAATACTCCACCTTACTGACCGATCCACCATGCTCGGCGATCACCCCCTTAAAGGTCTCGGTCAGTTGTTCGGTTTGCTGCTGGGACATGTCCTGGCGCGCAATATAGACGTGCTCGTAATAAGGCATTCGCATCCTTCGTCGGTTTAAGGCCCTTAGCCCCCAAAACGGGGGCCAACAAACGGCCGGCGGCAGCTTTCCAAGGCGCAAAACCAAAATGAGAGGTCCCGCGCCTCGCGGGCAGCTGTCGGTCCCTGCCTCCAAAACCGTGATCGCACCCTCCTTAAGCAAAGCAGGCGTGCGGCGGGGCAGGACCGCCAAGCCGAAGCGCGGTTCTATATAGAAAGGCGGGCCGCAGGAAAAGCCCTCGGCGCCGATT